>CAYOEZ010000026.1:0-3959 GCA_964402955.1 uncultured Ktedonobacterales bacterium
GCACTGATGCTCTGCACGAAGCCATGGGCCCACGCCTCAGGCACACGTCCCTCATTCAGGATGCAGTCCACGGCCCGGTGACGGCTTTCGACGAAATGTGTGACGTACCGGACAGCAGCACGCATGGCGAGGGTGAACACGACCATAAACGCGACTAGTGCCAGTACGATACCAAGAACGACCTGCAGCATGTCCCCCACCCGCTCAAAACGAGCACCTGCCTACCGTCGTCCATGAAGCGCTGATTCCCGATGAGGAGTCCCCCACGACCCTACGGTCAATGAGCATGAGGAGTTGCGTGCCAGGTAATTCTGGCGTGGACCGGGCAGCAGATGCAAGACGCCTGTTGCCGCTACAAGAACAGGTCGACGCTACAGAAGCGCTTGCACCGCGAGGCCCGCAACAACAACAGCCGCCTGTATGCCAATCGCCCACACCGCACGTCGGGGGAAGGAGCCATCCTTGAGCCCTCGCTGGTAGTACTGGTCAAATAGAATAGCCAGAACGACCCATGCACCTCCCATGATCAGCATCATGAGCTGATCCAAGAAGGCAAGTCCAGCAATTGCAGGTGTGGCTGATGTCAGCTCACGTACGCGAGCATCTCCAGCTCGCGCGGCGGCCATCCAGGTTGCCACCGTCAGCACGACACCGCGCAGCACAAGGAGGTCCACGAGGGCAAGGCCGCACGAGCCCAGCCAAGCTATGGCCCAGAGGAAGGCATTTACCCAGGCTGGTAATCGTTTCTGCACTCTCCAATACTCCTGAAGCGCGCTGGTGACCGAAACAAGAGAGGCACATGCCCGCCCACTTGCGACCGCGTATGCGCCTCAATGCGCTTCGCGCCCGATCGCTGCAATCAACTCAGTTGCATGGGCATGCGTGAAGGTCCCTTACTATGGGTAGGAGATCAGCAGCCTGGGTGATGATCCCAACGCGTGCTCCGGCCCCAGCACGACCCAGTGCTGCCTTGATCGCTCTGTCCAGATCACGCTCCAGGCCCAGGCTGAGCTTGTGGGCATCATCGGGGGTGATACCATCGGACACCAGCGTGACGCGTGCTCGCGTGCGGGTGACGTTCATTGCCATGTAGGTCGCCGCCGCAACCTCATCCTCAACTTCTCCGCGGGCAACCCGCGCCAGCACCTCAGCGTTAGGAGTGAGACCGAAATCCATGATCGCCGGATGATCGGGTGACAGGCCTTCGGGCGCCGGGATGACCAGAACAACCTCACCGCCGGCGCGAACGGTCATGCCAGCCGCATTCAGTGGCTTGAAACCCTGCCACAGATCACGCTCGGCTGGCTTGGCGCCCGCGACCACGACATCGGCGAGCCCCGCTATGTGCACGCCATACACCTCGCGTGAGGTCTTGACTCCCTCACGATGAGCGGCAATGGGATGGCCAGCGACCACTCTCACAACCCCATGATGCCCGTTGATAACCGTGTTCAGAATGAAGGTCAGGCCGGTCTTCGACCCGATCTCATCGATCTCCTGGCGAACCGGGCTGTCCAGGTCGCCCAGGATCTCATAGACTTTCGGACCGGCGATGACATGGGTGCGGCACGTGGTCAGGTGGCTGCACACGCCAGGCTGGATGGCTTTCGCTCCGCCGGACCAGCCGGCGTACATATGCGGGATGATGTTGCCGACGGCGATCTTGACGTCTGCAGCCAGATAGCGCCGCGCCACGTGCACCGGTATGCCCGAGCCCGTGTCCCCGACATAGGCGAACGCGTCGGGGTTGGTGTTGTCCAGATTCTCCACCTGCACGCGGTCCACGACCGCGGCGCCATAATGCGCCCGGAACTCAGCAGGCGTCATCTTGCGGTGAGTTCCCAACGCAATCAGCACAGCGATCTTGTCGTTGGGCACACCAGCGGCATTGAGCTCGTCCAGCAGCGGTGGCAGCAGAAGATGCTGTGGCGTCGGCCGCGTATTGTCATCTACAACGACGACCGTGTTCTGACCATGTTGCTTAACAAGATCAGCCAGCGATGGCGACCCGATCGGATTCCGGATCGCCGCATGTACCGCGGCGGCAACATCACTGACGGCTGGGACCTCGGCGGGCGAGACGACCCACGCCAACTGCTCCTCAGGTACACGGACAATGCGTTCCTGACGCCCATACGGAATTGCTATCTCACAGACCTTTGTCATTGTTACCCCTCTGTCAACCATCGAGGATAACATCCAAAAAGCATTCGTCAGTCCATCGCCAGCAGCATGTCGCGCACGCGCGCCAGACCAGTTTCACCGCTATTAAATACGCGAACCTTTCGCCCCTCTAGCAAGGGGGCCAGTGCCGACATGGAGAGCTGAGCCATGACGATGCACTCCACTGATTGCGATAGCTTCTCCACTTCCTTGATCAGGATGGCGTTGTGCGTTGCCGCGTCACCTTTGGACCAGGCTGCAAACGCCTCTTCGCACAAGACCGTCGTGATGTTGATCTCCCTGTGCTTTTCGTTGGCGCAGATCTTCAACAACCGCTCCGACGACGGGACCGTGGTGGCCAGCGTTGCCAGCAGGCCGATGTTCTTAGACTGGCTGACCGCCAGCTCGTACATCGGCCGGTCAATCTGGGCGATCGGGATGTTGATCATAGGCCGCGCCAACTCGGCAGCGTAATTGAAGGTTGAGCAGGCCAGGAGGATCATATCCACTTTGGCCTCTTCCATGTTGTGCGCGTACTGGGCAAACTTCAGGTAATTGACTTTGGGGATAACCCCCACACCGGCCCTGATGTTATCCCGCTGAATCGTGTCATCCGCCAGATGCATGATGCTGACCTCGGGAATGTACTTGTCAATGTATGGCTGCATTGCCCGGATGGTTAGATGAGTAGCATGAATGATACCCACGGTTCGCTGCTGTAACGGTCTTGCCATTCTGTGTCTCCTTGTTTGCCGCGTAGATACTGCCGCCATGACTGCGGGGGCAGGTCTGCGGCCTGCCCCCATCTTCACTATGCTGCCGCCGCCACAACCAGCAACGAGATGCCATGCACGGGCAGCTTGAAGCTAAGCTTGACCTTGCCGTCCAGCAACATGACGCGCTGGGGTGGCTGTATCATGTCCAGGCCGTCGCGAGCCTGGATGGCGGCGTATTGCCCGGCATCGGGATACATCGGTTTGCCCTGGCGCACCCACTCTGTGTACGCATTGCTGTGCGTCTGGTCAACCCGGTAATGGGTCAGGGTCAGGTTCTTGCCAGAAAACGGCAGGTTCGCAATCTCAAGCTCGATCGCGGCCTCACCTGTCAGATCCCAATCGTCGTGATGGTTGTAGACCAGGACCTCGACACTCTTGTTCCCGCTCAAGGTAGCGAAGCCAGAGATGTCCGGGGCCACGCCGCGGCCGATCTTGTCGCTGTACGAGAGGGGATCCTTGCTTTCGCTACTCTCAAAGGCGATCTCCTGCTGGCCCACCCTGGCGTACATCTTGAACAGGTTGAAGATGGCCTTATCTATTCCCTGGGTCGAAAACGTGCGTGTGCCCTCAAAGCAGCGCTCGGCGACGAACATGAAGGCCCAGGATAGGAGCTTGAGATCCCACTTCTTCGCCTGGGCGAACTTAGTGACCTTGTCGAAGGCATCCGCGACGTAGCTGGCGTAGTACTCAGTGTTGCGGAAGTTCAAGGCAGCATTGTCCCACGCCCCACCGGCGGCCCAGCCATCCGGGTCAATCTCCGACAAAACACATTCCAGGTCTTTGTAACCGGGGTACTTGCTGATGATCTCGTAGCCGACCATCACATCGTGGACAATCTGCTTGATTGACGGCGGGTCAACCTTCTTGTTCTTAGGATCGGCCCGGTATCCGCCGCCCTTGACGTGGAACGAGGTGAAGTCCAGGACAGTGCCCTTCTTGCCGGTGACGTAGTTCGTTCCGTTGGCGCAATGATCCAGGAACTTATCCAGGAATTGGCCGGAGTTGCGCCCATCGTCTGGG
>CAYOEZ010000026.1:3969-30925 GCA_964402955.1 uncultured Ktedonobacterales bacterium
TGCCTTCACCGCCGCCGCCGTGTAGTCGTACAGCTTTGCGAATTCGTCGGTTGTCCCTCTCCAATAGAAGATATCCGGCTCGTTCCACAACTCGAAATACCAGCTCTTGACCTCTGCGACGCCGTGACGCTCAACCAGATGGCGAACGAGACTGAAGATCAGATCGTACCACTTCTGATAATCCTTGGGGGGGCAGGCCCAACCAACCGACCGGTAGACACTCATGGTCCAATCATCTTTGCCCGTGTCATACTTGGCAGGGTCAACCAGGTCTTGTGGCATGAAGCCAAGCTCAACGAATGGCTTGCAGCGATGCTTGAGGATGGTGTCGAGCACAAGGTCTACGATCTTCCAGTCATATGTGGGCTTGCCCGTCTCGTCCTCAATGTATACGTTGCTGGACCCCCACTTGTAGACGCCGTGGCAGTTGCCAGTACAGAGCAGGTGGTGCGCCCGCACGTAGTAGGGCTTCTCCTGCATCGCTCCGAATTTGGCCAGGAGCTTCTGGCCCTCGGGTGTGTACGTGTAGTTGAGCTCGTCGTAGCCGATGTAGTTCCAGTTGTGGGGCAGTTCTCCTAGCCATTTCCCAGCATCAACCTTGACTAAAGCTGTTGTCTGCGTATCCGTGGACATAGGTGGTGTTCCTCCCTTAAGGTGCGTGCATTCGCCAAAGCTTCGTGCTACTCAGCCGGAGAGACCACCAGCAGCGAAACGCCGTGCACCGGCAATGTGAAGCTCCGCTTGAGCTTGCCAGCGCTTAGCCCGACCTTCTGCGGCGGCTCGGCTAGTTCGAGGCCATCGCGGGCCTTGATGGCAGCATACTGCCCGGCATCGGGATACATCGGCTTACCCTGGCGCACCCACTCCCTGTAGGCGTTGCTGTGTGTCTGGTCGATGCGATAGTGCATCACGGTGTAAGGCCCAGCAAAGGGCAGGTTGGCGATGGACAGATCAACCTGATACTCGCCACTCACGTCCCAATCGTCGTGATGGTTGTAGACCATGATCTCGAGGCTTTTCGTACCGGTCAAGGCGGCAAAGCCCGATATGTCCGGCTCCACGCCAGCGCCGATCAGATCGGGGTACGTGAACGGGTCCTTTGTTCCCGTGCTCTCGAAGGCGACTTCCTGCGTCCCCATTTTGGCATAGAGGCGGAAAAGGTTCAGGATCGCCTTGTCAATGCCCTGGGTCGAGAAGGTACGCGTCCCCTCGAAACAGCGCTCGGCGACGAACATGAAGGCCCAGGTCAGGGGCCGCACATCCCATTTGCGCTGCCGGGCGAACTTGCGTATCTTGTCGAAGGCAGTCGCAACCCAACTGGCGTAGTATTCGGTGTTGCGGAAGTTCATGTTGATGTTGTCCCAAGCGCCGCCTGCTGCCCAGCCATCGGTGTCAGCCTCCGACAGGACGCATTCGCGGCCCGCCATGCCAGGATATTTGCTGATGATTTCATACCCGACCTGGAGCTGGGACAATACCTGCTGCACCGACGGCGGCGTCTCTTTGTGCGCCTTGAGGTTCGCGGCGTAGCGCCCGCCCTTGACATGGAAGCTGGTGAAGTCAATCGGCGTACCTTTCTTACCCGTGATGTAGTTGACGCCGTTGACGCAGTGGTCGAGGAATTTGTCTAGGTACTCAACCGACTTGCGGCCATAGACGGGGCGCGTCACTGCCGGTCCGCCAACGCGCGCCTCGGAGCAGGCAGCTTTGACTGCCGCCGCCGTGTAATCGTAGAGCTTGTTGAACTCCTCGATGGAAGCCTGCCAGTACATACCGTCGGGCTCATTCCACAATTCCCAGTACCACGTCCTGACCTCATCCACGCCGTGCCGCTCGACGCAGTGTTGGACCAGATCATGGACCAGGCCATACCATTTCTGGTAGTCCTTGGGTGGGCAAGCCCAGCCGGTAGCGCGGTAGTTCTGCATTCTCCGGCCTTCGTTGGCAGCATCGTAGTAGGCAGGATCGGCCAAGTCCTGGGGCATGAAGCCGATCTCGACAAAGGGCTTGCACTGGTGCTTGAGGATGGTATCGAAGATCAGGTCGACGAACGTCCAGTTGTAGACAGGGTTGCCCTGGTCATCCTCCGCGTAACAGTTGGTAGATCCCCACTTGTATGTGCCGTGCACGTTGCCGGTGCACAACAGGTGGTGGGCCCGCACATAGTAGGGCTTTTCCTGCAGCGTTCCGAACTTGGCCAAGAGCTCCTGGCCATCGGGTGTATACGTGTAGTTGATTTCATCGTAGCCGATGTAGTTCCAGGTGTGCGGTAAGTCGCCAGTCACCCTTCCGGCGTCGACATTGATCTGGATGCATTTTTCTGGATCAGTAGACATGAGATGCTCCTAATGGTAGCCTCGGTCGCCCCATGCACTTCGCGCAGCCCCCGCTTGCGACCGTCGCCAGTATTCACCGCTGGCGCTCTGCGTGATGACTCCTCGCCTGTCCAAGCCTTAACGCCCGATTTCGACTCCCGCCAGCTTCAGTTCCTCAGCTCTGTGGCAAGACACGAAGTGGCCGGGACGCTGCTCAATCCAGGCGGGAGCCTCCGTCTTGCAAAGATCAACGGCGTAGCGGCAGCGGGGGTGGAAGTAACAGCCGCTTGGCGGCTTAGATGGGCTCGCCACCTCGCCTTGAAGGATGATACGCACCTTCTTGCGCGCGTCTGGATCGGTTTTTGGGATGGCAGAGAGAAGCGATTCCGTATAGGGATGCAGGGGGGTGGCGAAAAGTTCGGCCGCGTCCGCCATCTCCATGATCTTACCCACATACATGACGGCAACGCGGTTGGAGACGTGCTTGATGACGTTGAGGCCGTGCGAGATGAACAAGAACGACAAGTTGAGTTCGCTCTTCAACTCCTGCAGCAGATTGAGGATCTGAGCCTGGATGGACACGTCGAGCGCCGAGACAGGCTCGTCGGGGACAATGAATTCGGGATCGAGGGCAAGGGCGCGGGCGATGCCAATGCGCTGACGCTGCCCGCCGCTGAAGGCATGTGGGTAGCGGTTCATGTGCTTGATTTCCAGCCCAACCAGATCCACCAGATGCTTCACACGATCGACAAGCTCATCGCCCTTGGCGATGTTGTGCATGTACAGCGGCTCGCTGACGATCTGAAGCACGGTTTTGCGCGGATCAAGGGACGAATAAGGATTCTGGAAGATCATCTGCACCTTCCGGCGCATTGTCTTCAGCCCGCGTTTGTCCAACGACATGACGTCAACCGGCTCGCTGTCCTTGGGGAAGAACATGATCTTGCCGCCAGTTGGCTCGATCGAGCGCAGGATGCAACGCCCGAGCGTGGTCTTCCCGCTGCCCGACTCACCAACCAGACCGAGCGTCTCGTTGCGCCGGATGTACAGGGAGACATCGTCTACGGCTTTGACATAGCCAACCACGTTCCTCATGAAACCCTGTTCGATCGGGAAGTACTTCTTCATGTTGGAGATTTCGAGCAGGATTTCGCTTTGTTGCGCAGCATTCATCAAAGCCCTCCGTGGATGTCTTGCATGCCGGCATCCTGCACGCCCTCGTTGACCAGGTAACAGCGCACCTGGTGCCCGCGCTCCACTTCCACGAGTGGCGGCACGCTCTTGTTGCATAGCCCATCGCGGGCGATGAGGCAGCGAGAGTAGAATCCGCACTCTTGTGGTGGGTCAAGCGGGACCGGCACATTGCCCTTAATGTTCTCAAGCCTGACGCCAGGCTGGCCTTGCAGGTTCGGAATCGCCTTCATCAGCCGCTGCGTATAGGGGTGCAGCGGTTGCTTAAAAACCG
The DNA here is from genome assembly GCA_964402955.1 of uncultured Ktedonobacterales bacterium. Classification (GTDB taxonomy): domain Bacteria; phylum Chloroflexota; class DTOL01; order DTOL01; family DAOUCN01; genus CAYOEZ01. The sequence continues at coordinate 7,750 of CAYOEZ010000026.1, forward strand.
TACGGGTGTCAGCGAATTCCACAATCCGTCCCAGGTACATCACTGCCACGGTACCGGCTATCTCTGCGATCACGCCGAGATCATGGGTGATGTACAGCACGGACATGCCGAATTCCTGCTGCAGGCTTTGGATCAGTTCAAGTATCTGCGCCTGGACGGTGACATCGAGCGCTGTCGTGGGCTCGTCGGCGATCAGCAGCGACGGGTTGCACGACAAAGCCTGAGCGATCATGACTCGCTGGCACATGCCGCCAGACAATTGATGGGGATACTCAAGGAAGCGCTGGGCGGGATTGGGCAAGCCAACCTTGTTCAGCATGTCGATGGCAATGTCCCTCGCTTCCTGCTTGCTCTTTGTGCGATGCAGCAGCACCATCTCCATGATTTGATCGCCGATGGTGTGCACTGGAGACAGACTGGACATCGGCTCCTGGAAGATCATGGCGATTGACTTGCCGCGAATCGCCCGAATCTCGCTGCCAAACGGCGGCAGTTTGGCCAGGTCGATAACGTCTTGAGACGACAGCCGGAACTCCATCGTGCTGCCATCTACCAGTCGGCCCGGCGGCAAGACGGTGCGCATGATCGAGAAGGCCGTCACGCTTTTGCCGCAGCCGCTCTCGCCAATCATGCCCAGCGTTCCTTCTTTACGGATATCGAAGTCCACGCCGTCTACGGCTTTGAGCATGCCTTCGTCGAGCTTGAAGTACGTTCGCAGGTTGCGCACACTGAGGAGCAAGGCACTGTCCAAGGTGGCGACTCCTTTTTCTCTCCAACAGTCCGCTGGGCGGCAACTAGCGGTAGGGATCGGCAGCGTCCCTAAGGCCATCGCCCATGAAGTTGAAGGCCAGAATAATGATGAAAATGAACACGCCAGGAACCATCAGCCAGGGCTGAAGAGCAATCGTCCTGACATTCTGGGCTTGCTGCAAGAGCACGCCCAGGCTGATAGCGGGCGGCCGTAGACCGATACCAAGGAAACTCAACGATGTCTCGGCCAGTATCATGGCCGGAATCGAAAGCGTGATGCTGACGATGAGATAGCTGATGAACCCTGGAAGCATGTGATCGAAGATGATCACGGCGTCGGAGGCGCCTGCCAGCTTGGAGGCCTCGATGAAGTCCTCCTCTCTCAGCTCCAGCATCTTGCCGCGCACGACGCGCGCCAGGCCACACCAGCCAATCAGCGAAAGGATGATCGAGATTGCCAAGTAGATCTGGGTAGGCGGCCACTCCTTGGGTAACACTGCGGAAAAGGCCATCCACAGGGGAATGTTTGGCATGGACAGGATGAATTCGATGATGCGCTGGATCATGAAGTCCACCGTCCCGCCATAGTAGCCGGAGATACCGCCGATAATGACTCCCAGAATGAACGTGAAGGCCACGCCCACTAGGCCGATAGACATCGAGATTCGAATGCCGTATATCACGCGCGAGAACATATCGCGCCCCGACTCGTCAGTGCCAAAGAGATAGAGCTGTCCCTGTTTGACTCCGAAAAGGTGGATGTCCGACTCGATGATCCCCCACATCTTGTATTTGTCTCCCCTGACGAAAAGAGAGAGCGGGTTCTGGATGGACTTGTCTTCGGTGTATATTCTCTTCCACGTCACCGGATCCTGTTCCTGCTTCAGGCCATAGGCGTACAGTATCCCTTGTGTCCCGAACAGATGGATACCCTGTGGAGGAACGTGGATGAAATCGGTGCTGCGTTTGAAGGGATCCTGGGTGGCGATGACTTCCGTGAAAATTCCAACCAGGTAGAACAGTGCAACCACGGCCGTGCCGATCATGGCCAGCTTGTGCTTGCGGAACTTCCGCCACATCAGTGTCCACTGAGTAGCAACGTAAAGCTCTTCTTCCTTGCTCCGCACACGTGGTTTCGCTGCAGTTGTAGCTGCCATCAAACCCTCTCCATGAGCATTCCGGGAAACAGGTGGACACAAAACAACAGAGACGGCGAGAGCCAGTTCACTGGTGTAAGGCTATGTGTAGCGAATGCGCGGATCCACTACGACCAGCAGCACGTCGGAGATGAACATACCGACAATGGTCATGAAAGACAAGAGCATGATGGATGAAGCGGCAACGTAGGTGTCCTGGGCCAACAGCGATTCGTAGAGCAAATTCCCGATGGTGGGCACATTCATGGCGATGGCGGTCACTGTTGCACCCGATATAAGATTCGGGAGGACCCAGCCGATGGTCGAGACGATCGGGTTCAAGGCCATACGTACGGGATACTTAATGATCAATACTGTTTCGGACAGTCCCTTGGAGCGCGCCGAGATCACATAGAGCTTCTTGACCTCGTCCAGAACCCCGCTGCGCATGATGCGGATGATGCTGGCAGAGCCGGCCAGGCCGACAGTGCCGACGAGGATGGGCAGGTGGCCAAGCATAACCACGAACTTGCTCCAGCTCATGGGCTGGTCGAGGAACTGCGGTGAGTACAAACCTCCCACACTGGCGCCGAGATATTTTTGGCTGTAGTACATCAACACCAGCGCGAGGAAGAAACTCGGCATGGCCAGGCCAACGAAACCGATCGTCGTGAACAGGTAATCGGCGATCGAGTATTGGTGTGTGGCGGAGTAGATGCCAATTGGCACGGCCACGATGTACGTCAAGAGAAGTGTGAGGAAGGAGATGAAGACAGTCGGGCCCAGCCGCTCGCGGATCTGCGTGACCACCGGCATGTTCCAGGCAAAGGAGCGGCCAAAGTCACCGTGTGACATGTTGACCACCCATTTAACGTACTGCATCGCCAACGGCTGGTCAAGGCCGTATTGCCGCTTCAACTGATCAATCTCCGACTGGTCAACCTCTGTGCCACGTGTGTCGCGCAGCCGAGAGATGTACGCGGTCAGGTAGTCGCCCGGCGGCAACTGAATCAGGAAGAATGAGAAAAGGGAAACGGAAACAAGCAGAACGATCATGTACACAAAACGACGGAAGAGATAGTATCTCACGGCTACCTTCCTCGCGGGTTGAGGTGTCAAGGTGTCAAAGTAGCCAGGTGCCAGGGTCGTGCGCTTCCCCAGTTGTTCATCCCTGGGTGTGGGTCACCGCGCACAGCAACTGATACTCATACTTTGCCACGATGGCATGTACGGATAAGGGGCCAGAGTGCCAAGGCGCCGCTGCCCAGGATGACGCCTTGACACTCTGACACTTTTTTGACACATTGGTGCTCAGGACTTAAAGTACCACTGATCGCCGCGGTAGGGATCCCAGAAGCCGTAGTCATTGGCAAACGTTCCCTGAGTAGGCACGTTGCCCAGCTTGTTCGAGAAGATGATCACGCGCGGGCCAAGGAAGATGCCGAACGTGGTGAGGCTTTTGGTGTAGATGGTGGCGATCTCCTTGCCGAGCTTCATGTACTCGTCCGAGCCCGGCTTGGCCATGGCGAATTTGTCGCACAGGGCGCGCAGGTCCTTGTACTCCTGCGGGGGCTCTTCGCCCTGCTTGCCACCGGTATTGAACCAGGCCTGCCACAATGGCATCTGGGTATAACCACCCGGACGCAGCTTGGTCATGCCGCTAGAGCGCAGAGCAGGCTCGGCCACGAAATCATACGGGTTGGCCATGGCATCCAGCTCATTCGCAGGCATGCGCTGGTCCCACAGGCTGCGCTCCAACTGCTTCATGGCGGTTTTGACGCCAACCTGGGTCCAGGTTTCCGCAACCATTTCGGCAAACGGGGCGAACTCCTCCCACGTCTCTATAATGATTTCAAGCGGCTTGCCGTCTGGGCGCGTGCGTATCTTCTTGGCAGCGTCCCACTTCAACCCCATGTCATCCAGGAGGGCGTTGGCCTTCTCTGGACTGTACTCGATGAAGTAGTTGCCCATCCATTCCTCGTAGAATGAGACAGACGGCGGAATGGTCGCCTGGCGGATCAGGCCCTTACCGAAGGCGCGCACTTCATTCACCTGCTTGCGGTTGATGGACATGGACATGGCCTGGCGGAAGCGGATGTCGTTGAAGATCTTGCGCAGGACCGGGTCTTTGTGGGTCAGATTGAGCGAGATGCCAACGTCACCGCCGCGGGTATTGTCGAATAGGAAGACCTTGTAGTTGCCCTTGGTTTCGTTCTCTTTGTACAGGGTGAAGTCGCTGAGCGGGAGCGGATTCTCACCGGCGCTGTCAAGTTCTTGACCAATGAGCTTCAGGTTTCTGACGTCCTTGTCCTTCACCATGACCGCTACTTGCTGGTCAATGTACGGAAGCTGGTTGCCGGCGGTGTCCACTGCCCAGTAGTACGGGTTGCGGTCGAAATACCTGTTGCCCAGATCATCCATCTTGCTCAGAGTCCAGGGGGTGATATTGGGCAGCTTGGCATCTTGCTGGGATTGGAAGCGGTCAACGTGATACAGGAAGGCCTGCCCCCAGGTATCGAACTTCTCAGCCTTGGCCACGTCGTTCGCTTTGTCGTTGTACTTAATGTGCCACTGCTTCAGGTAATGCTTGGGGGCGAAGATGGAGTTGTTTTCGTAGCTGATGACCATGGTCAGGTCGAAGTTGGGATTGGGGTCCGTGAACTCGATATTGAGGGTGAGATCATCCACCTTGGTCATCTTCATCAGCTTGGCGGCGGGTGCAAACATGACCGGCAAGGCAGGGGTCAGGTCCTTGTTCTGTAGGATATCCTCGTACCAGAATACGAAGTCGTCGACAGTCAAGGGAGCGCCGTCCGAGTACTTCGTGCCCTTGCGCAGGGTGAGTGTCCAGGTCTTGTAATCGTCCGATACTTTGTATTCTTTGAGCAGGTTGGGGCTGATGGTCTTTAGATCCCTTTCCCAGTGCAGTAGAGACTGGCGGCGCAGAGCGCTCGTATCGAGCTGGCCGATCTTGGGGCCGTAAGCCGGGCCGCGCTGGGTGCCCCCATACTTGCCGACTTCATTGAGCGGCTTGACCACCTTCGGCTCCGCGGGCAGGCGTTGGTCTGCCACAGGCAGCTTTCCTTGTTTGACCAAGTCGGCGATTTGGGGAGCTTCCTTGTACTTGCCTGACGGCACTGCGGCGGGTGCGGTGGTGGGTGCTGCGGCGGCTTTCGTTGGCGCTGCTGTTGCGGCTGCTGGCGCGGTCGTTGGTGCTGCGGCAGGAGCCTTGGTTGCGGTTGGCGGCGCCGGTGTTGCGGTGGGTGTCGCGCCACAAGCGGCAAGCAGAGTTGCAGCGCCTGCCACCGTACCAAGGCGCACGAACTCACGGCGAGATAAACGATGTTGACTCATGACTCTCCTCCATTTGGGGTGATCCATATGTGGCGGTATTGTGAACGGAAGGACGAACTATCATAACCGCTCACGAAAGATAGGGTCCGACGAGTGATGAACATTCTTGACGATGCACTTGCTGCGACAACTGCGTCTCGGTTCACTGCCACAGCTACGTGCCGGCGCACACCTCCTTTTCCCCTTATGGGGAGAGACACCCGTCTCAAGCGGGCTCGCGACTCACGAGAACAGCTTAGGCCACGAAGATGTCCAGATAGACTGCGTGTTCGGTTGTGGGAACAACCCCATGCGAATTCACGGCCCTGAAGTAAACGCTTTCACCTGTTGCGAGGTTGTACTGCTCGTTGCCGATGTGGATCTTCACAGCCCCCTCAAGGACGATGATAAACTCCTCGCCCTGATGTGTGACCGAGTGCGGCTTGACCTCACCCTTCTTGCCATAAACGAGAACGGGCTGCATCTTCTTATCGATGAAATGCGGAGCGAGAGCGTAGATGGAATAACCTTTGCTCGTCGTGACAAATGCCTCTGGTCGCTCGATCATGTTGGGGGTAATGGCTGGAGCAATGTCCTCCCCATCTTCCATCAATGTCGACACCCGGACCCCCAGGGAGTTGGCAATATTCGACAGGGTAGCAACAGCGGGAACAACTTTTCCGTTTTCGATCTTAGACACAAGGCTCTTTGAGCAGCCACAGGCAGAGGCTATGTCGTCGAGCGTGCGGCCCTGCTGGTTGCGTATGTTCCTGATGCGGCTCCCGATGTCCAATCCAGCACCTCACATGAATGCTTATAGAGCAAGATCAAGCACCGTGGCCAAGGACAAGACGTTTAGACTCGCTGAGAGGACAGGCAAAACACGACGGCGATCGTCCAGAACGATGTTGCATGTAGTTCTACTGAGTTGAATTGTACACAATCTTCCCGGAATTGTCAATAGCCAGATTTTTGGGGTACTGGATCAAAGTATCAAAGGCGTGGGTGGCATGCAACTTCCCCCTGTGCTATAATGTGGCCAGCAGGGTGGATATGGATCTCAGGCTGGCATGAAGCCGCAGCGACCGCTGGCGACATCGTCCGATCGCGTCATGCCATATTCTGCTCAGCGCAATCCATGAGGAGGTAACGACCAACCATGAAGACCCAAGGGAAGGTACGGTTTTCTGTCATCGGCATCAATCACAACCATATTGGCGGACAGGTGAACCTCATGCTGCGGGCAGGCGCGCAGTTCGTCTCCTTCTACGCGCCGGAGCCCGATCTGGCGGCGAAGTTCCGCGAGATGTATGCGGGCGTTCCGCTTGCGTCTAGCGCGCAAGAAATCCTCGACGACCCGACGGTGCAGATCGTGCTTAGCGCCGGCATCCCCGTTGAGCGGGCGCCGCTCGGCATCCAGGTGATGAAGCATGGCAAAGATTACATGGTCGACAAGCCAGGCGTCACGACGATGGAGCAACTGGCCGAGGTGCGTCGCGTGCAGAAGGAAACAGGCCGCATCTACTCGATCTGCTTCAGCGAGCGTCTCGAGGTTGGCGCGAGCGTCAAGACCGGCGAGCTGATCAAGGCGGGCGCCATTGGCCGTGTTGTGCAGACGATCGGCCTGGGTCCTCATCGCACTAGCCTCTCCACACGCCCGCCCTGGTACTTTCATCGCTCGCAGTATGGCGGCATCCTCTGCGACATTGGCTCACATCAGTTCGACCAGTTCCTGTACTTCACTGGCTCGACTGAGGCAGAGGTCGTCGCAGCGCAGGTAGGCAACTTCAAGCATCCTCAGTATCCAGAGCTCGAGGACTTTGGCGATGTCATGCTGCGCGGCAACGGCGGAACAGGCTACATCCGCGTCGACTGGTACACGCCGGACGGTCTGCCGACCTGGGGCGATGGCCGGCTCTTCGTCCAGGGCACCGAAGGCTACATCGAAGCGCGCAAATATGTTGACCTAAGCGGACGTCCCGGCGGGAGTCACCTGTTTCTGGTCACACAGAAAGACGTGCAGTACATCGACTGCAAAGATGTCGAGCTGCCCTATGGCAAGCAACTGGTGTTCGACGTGCTTAACCGCACCGAGACGGCCATGAGCCAGACACACTGCTTCCTGGCCACTGAGCTGGCCATCAAGGCTGAGGCGCAGGCGGTTCGTCTGGGGAATCTGCAGAAATGAGCACACTGCGTGTGGCCGTGGTGGGCAGCGGCATCGGCAAGACGCATGCTGCTTCGTTCAGCAAGCTTCCAGACTACTTCGAGCTCACTGCGATCTGCGACGTGAACGAAGTGCGAGCGCGCGACCTGGCCGCTCTGGTTCACGTCGATGTTGTGTGCAGCGATCTGGACCAGGTGTGTCGCCTCGACAATGTCGACGTCATCGATCTGTGCACCCCACCGGGACTGCACTTTGCACAGATTCAGCAGGTTCTGGCGTCTGGCAAGCACTGTATCTGCGAGAAACCGCTCGTTGGCTCGTTGCGAGAGGTGGACGAGCTGCTGGCTGCAGAGCAGCGCTACGGCCGGCGCGTGATGCCGATCTTCCAATACCGCTACGGTAATGGTGTGCAAAAACTGAAGCTCCTCGTCGAGGCAGGCATCGCCGGACAAGCCTATATGTCGACGATCGAGATGGCCTGGCGCCGCCGCATGGACTACTACGCTGTGCCCTGGCGCAGCACCTGGGCGGCGAGCCTGGGCGGAACACTGACCGGCCATGCCATTCACCTGCTCGATGTGCTCACCTATGTGCTTGGCCCGGTCAAGAACGTCTTTGCGCGCACCAAGACACTCGTCAACCCTATAGAGGTAGAAGACTGCGCTTCTGTATCGCTGGAAATGGCGGATCGCTCATTGGTCGCCATGGCGGTCACGGTCGGCTCGGTCGAGCAGATGAGCCGTCACCGCTTCTGCTTCAGCAATCTGGTCGCCGAGAGCAACCGCCTGCCCTACGGCAGTTCGCAGGAGCCCTGGTCGTTTGCGGGCGACACTCCGGACTGGACGGAGAAGATCGACGCCGCGCTTGCGGCCTTTGTCCCGCTGCCCCAGGGCTTTGAGGGCCAGTTCTACCGCTTTGCACGGGCGATGCAGGACGGCGTCGAGCTGCCGGTCACCTTGGCCGACGCGCGGGCCGCAGTCGAGCTGCTCACCGCCATGTACAAGTCGTCGCACGACAACCGGCCGGTCGCTCTGCCGTTGCTGCACGATGAGTGGTACGAAGGGTGGATACCGCAGATGCAGGCAATGCGAGGAGCGCAATGACGCCAACAACGACGGGACAACGTGTTGCCATTGTGACCGGCGCAGCGCGTGGCATCGGCCGGGCGATTGCGCTCGCTTTGGCCGCGGAGAACTGGGCGGTTGTGCTCAACTACCGCAACAGCGGCGAGGCTGCGCAGGAGATGCTGCACGCCATCGAAGCGCAGGGCGGCTGTGCGCTGTGCGTACAGGGAGACGTCGCGTTGTCCCAGGATCGGCAACGTCTCGTCACCACGACGATCGAACGCTTCGCGCACATAGACATGCTCGTGAACAATGCCGGCATGGCGCCACGCCAGCGCGCCGACCTGCTCGCCATGAGCGAGGCCAGCTACGATGAAGTGATGGCGGTCAACCTCAAAGGCCCGTTTTTCCTCACGCAACAGGTGGCCAAGGCCATGATCGAGGACGTGCGACGCGGCGCAATCACTGAGCCTCTCATCATCAACATCGGCTCGCTGAGCGCTTACACCAGCAGCGTCAACCGGGCAGAGTACTGCATCTCCAAGGCAGGCGTCGCCATGATGACGATGCTTTTCGCTGACCGTCTGGCCGGGCATGGCATTCGCGTCTACGAGCTGCGCCCCGGCATCATTGAAACCGACATGACACATGGCGTCAAGGGCAAGTACGATACATTGATCGCCGGCGGGCTGACGCCTATCCAGCGTTGGGGCCAGCCCGAGGACGTCGCCAAAGCCGTGCTGGCCATCGCCGGTGGCCTACTGCCCTTCTCCACGGGGGAGATCATCAACGTCGACGGCGGCTTCCACCTGCGGCGCCTGTAGATCCGATTCGGCGTCTGCATGATCCTGCACATCCGCATCTCCGACTACTGCTCTGCAAGGATTGCACATAATGGACGAGACTCAATACACCCGAATCGCGACGCTGCGCAAGCCCGAGAAGTTTGCTGCTCACGTGGCCTCGCTTGGCATCGACCTGCCCTTCGATGCGCAGATGGAGAGCGGCCCCGACGCTCCCCTGGCCCAACCGTATACATGGGAGAGCCGGCGAATCGGCAATCGCTGGTGCATTTTGCCGATGGAGGGATGGGACGGTACTGAGGATGGCAAGCCAAGCGAGCTCACCATCCGGCGCTGGATGCGCTTTGGCCTCAGCGGCGCCAAGCTGATCTGGGGCGGCGAGGCTGTGGCGGTGCGGCACGATGGGCGGGCCAATCCTAACCAGTTGCTGCTCGATGCGCACACCATGGAAGCCATCGAAGACCTGCGCCTGACGCTGGTGCGCACGCACGCCGAGCACTACGGGCGCACAGACGATCTGCTGGTTGGTTTGCAGTTGACGCATTCTGGACGCTTCGCGCGGCCCAACAGCAAGACGAAGCTTGAGCCATGGATTCTCTATCACCACCCGCTGCTCGACGCCAAGTTTGGAACTAGCCCTAATCATCCCGTAATGACGGATAGCCAGATCGATGACCTCATCGGCGATTATGTGCGCGCCGCGCTGCGGGCGCAAGCGCTCGGCTTTGACTTCGTTGATCTGAAACACTGTCATGGCTACCTGGGCCATGAATTCCTGAGCGCCGTCAGCCGGCCCGGCCGCTACGGCGGCAGCCTCGAGAACCGCACGCGCTTCCTGCGCGAGTTGGTGGCGGGGATCCGGCGCGACGCCAGAGGGCTGGGCATCGGCGTCCGGTTCAGCGCCTTCGATGGCGTCCCCTTCAAGCCGGGGCCGGGTGGGCGAGGCGTGCCGGAGACATTTGCCACTGACTATCCCTTTGCCTTCGGCTGCAACCCCGCACATCCCGCTGAGATTGACCTGCGCGAGCCGGTTGCGTTCATGCAATTGCTCGAGAAGCTGAATATCAAACTGGTCTGCGTCACTGCCGGCAGCCCGTACTACAATCCGCATATCCAGAGGCCGGCGCTTTTCCCGCCGTCTGATGGCTACCAGCCGCCCGAGGACCCGCTGGTAGACGTCGCTCGCCAGGTGAACGCCACCGCTCAACTGAAGGCGCAATTCCCGAATCTGGCCGTGGTTGGATCCGGCTATTCATACTTGCAGGAGTGGCTGCCCAACGTGGCTCAGCACAACGTGCGCGCCGGGCGCGTGGACTTCGTGGGCATCGGACGCATGGCGTTGTCCTATCCGGAGTTGCCTGCCGATAGCCTGGCCGGGCGACCACTGCGCGCCAGGCTCATCTGCCGCACCTTCAGCGATTGCACAACCGCACCGCGCAAGGGACTTATTTCGGGCTGCTACCCGCTCGATCCCTTCTACAAGAGCCGACCGGAGCACGACATCCTGGATGCAGCCAAGGGCAAAACGTGAGGTCCTGTATTGTGGTGGCGCGCGCGGGCGCATTCGGTCGTCGAGATGGAGGGTCACGTCCCATGCAGACGGGTGAGGCAGCGCCGACCGGCACGTTGACAGTGGTCAGTAGCTGGGGACTATGTAACCGGCTGCGGGTGCTGCTGTCGGGATTGGCGCTGGCAGAGGCGAGTGGGCGGCGCTTCGCCATGCTCTGGCCGCGCGGCTACCACTGTGCAGCTACATTTCAAGAGCTTTTCAGCAACGACTTCAATGTGATTGAAGCTGATGCGGCGCCGGACACGCCGATCTATGGTCTGTACCTGGGCGGTCCCAGGTGGCAGGACTTTCTGCAGTCGCCTGATCGTGATCTCGTTGTGCGGAGTGGGGCATGGCTGGTCAGGCCCGAGCTGTTTTCGGCGCACAAAGCGCTCATGCAGCGTTGTGCGGAGCTATTGGAAACGCTGCAGCCAGTCCCCTGCGTGCGTGACTACGTGCAGCAGTTTCGGGCAGCGCACTTTCGTCCGCTGATGATCGGCGTGCACCTGCGCCGTGGCGATTTTGAACAATTGGAGGCGCGCCACAACACCCATGAGGCCATGCGCTGCGTCGACGAATTTCTTGCCCGGAACCCGTTGGCCGGCATTCTTCTGTGTACCGATGATGGCGCCGTACAGCCCAAGACGGGCGCACCCACCGAGACTGAAGGAGTGAAGGATACCTTCGTGCGCACGTACGGCGAGCGTGTCGTCCTTACCGAGCCGCGCAGCCTGGACCGGCGCACCGTGGAAGGAGCACAGGACGCGCTGAGCGATTTTCTGCTGCTGCGCGCAACAGATTACATGGTCGGGACAAAGCGCAGTTCGTTTTCGCGTCTGGCCGTGTTTGGACGCAGCATTCCCTGGGTCATGTGCGGCTCGTCAGGAACGAAATATCAGGCACGGCGGTTGCGGTGGATCATGACCGGCGTCTATCCACTGCTCAAGCTCCTTGGATACATCGAGTATCGCAGAAACGTGCCGTTCTCACAGTTGGCCCGCCACTATCGTTCGAAACTCATGGCATTCTGGAACAAGGCAAAGCATCTGATTATGAAACGCCTGCCAAGATGACAGTTTATTCACTTTTCGTCTATCAATATCTTCTTTACATTGACTTGCGTTACTATGTATGTTATCATCGGACGAGGTTTACCCATGGAGAGGAGACCACTGCATGAAGGTTGCTCTGATCGGCTCCAAGTGGAACAAGCTTGTCAACAGCTATCCATCGCTCGGTCTGGCCTATATCGCGGCGATTCTCGAACAGGAAGGCCACGAGGTCAAGCTTGTTGACATGGGGCTGCACCCATCCATCCCCGTTGAAGAGGAGATGGCGCAGGTGTACGCTTTCCAGCCTGATCTGGTTGGCTTCACCTCGATGAGCACCTCGCACCATTCCATCGAGCGGGCCGCCCGGCTGGTGAAAGAGCAAATCGGCTGCACAACGCTTATCGGCGGACCGCACGCTACCACGTTGCCTGAGCTTACTCTGGCTGACCCTAACATCGATTTCCTCATTCATGGCGAAGGCGAGCAGCCGATGCGCCAGCTTGTGCGTGTGCTCAGCAAGGGAGCGACGAACTGGGACGGTATCCTCGGCCTGGGCTACAAGACGATAGATGCGCAGATCAAGATCAACCCCGAAGCTCCACTCATTCCTGATCTCGATGCGCTACCCTATCCAGCGCGCCACCTCTTTGATCTGGATGCCTACCCGCTCTATGATCCGACGGGCGAGCGCATGATCACGGTCCTGTCGAGTCGCGGCTGCCCCTACAACTGCTCGTTCTGCTTCAAAGGGATCGTCGGGCGCACCTACCGCCAGCGCAGCCTGGACAACGTCATCGGCGAGCTGCAGCACTGCATCGACCGCTACAACGTGCGCAGCTTCTACTTCATCGATGATCTCTTCACGATCGATGCTCGTCGTCTGGAAGCTTTCTGCGACCGCGTCATGGAGGTTGGGTTGCATATTCGCTGGCAGTGTCTTGCCCGGGTGGACCGGGTAACGCCGCCCATCCTCAAGAAAATGTACAAGGCCGGCTGCCGCGAAGTACACTACGGAATCGAATCGGGCAACCCCGATATTCTGAAGGCGACGGCAAAGCACATCGATCTGGCGCAGGTGCACCAGGCCGCACAATGGACCGATGAGGCGGGCATTCGCGGCAAGGGCTACTTCATTCTGGGCCTGCCTGGCGACAACGACAAGACGATTGAAGACACGATCTCATTTGCCGAAAGTCTGCCGCTCGAAGAAGCCATGTTCTCCATTGCCACGCCGTTCCCTGGCACGCGCCTGTGGGACGAGTTGGTGCGCAAGCGGCCAGACACCGTTTATGACTCCGATTTCACGCAGGCATACTACTACAACAGCTACACGGCGGAGATTGCTCCGTTCATGAATGTATCAGACGTGACGGATGAGCGGCTGTCGAAGCTGGCGATTGAAGCGCGCCGGCGCGTGCAACAGGCAAAAAAGAAGCGCAACTTGCAGAAAAAACTCGGCCCACAGCTTGGGGGGCTCGTCTGGACCGTCAGCCGGCCTGAGCCGGTGCGCGCCCTGGGCCGCGGTCTGATGCGTCTGCCCGGCGTGTCTCGTCTGCGCCGGACTCTGCTTGGGAGTAACAAACAATGGGTCTAAGTCTACCTCGCCTGGGCCGCTATGGACGGGTGCGCCGCTGGGGCCGCCAGGTCGGCCAAGCGCACAAGTGGGTGAACTATCGCGCCGGGCTGACCAACGTCCCGACCTATCCTGATCGCATGTACATCGAGTCGACCAACCACTGTAACCTGGGGTGCATCATGTGCCCGACTGGTCTCAAGCAGATCAAGCGCGCCAAGGGGTACATGGACTTTGGGCTGTTTACCAACATCGTGGATGAAATGGCCGGGCACGTCAAGAGCACGACGCTGCATATCTGGGGCGAGCCGCTAATGCACCCGCGCATCTTCGACATGATTGGCTATTGTCATGAGAAGGGACTGCACTCAGAGATTTCGACCAATGCCACCTTGCTTGACGAGACGCGTGCCGCGCGCATTCTTGACGCCGGGCTGGATGTGATCTACGTCTGTCTTGACGGCGTGAACAAAGGGACCTACGAGGCTATCCGCCGCCACGCCACATACGAGAAAACGCGTGACAACATCCTGCGCTTCTGCGCCATGAAACAGGAGCGTCACCTGAAGACGCCGCAGGTGAATGTGCAGATCATCAAGATGAAGCCGACCGCGCCTGAGGTCGATGAGTTCGTCCGGCAGTGGCGGCAGGTGGCAGGCATCGACCGCATCAACGTCAAGCCGTTTGACTCATGGGCAGAGCAGATCAACCAGGTGTCGGACTTGCGCCAGGAAGCGGTCACGTTGCCGAAGCGCTATCCATGCCCAAATCTCTGGTACCACGTGCATATTTACTGGGACGGTAGCCTGGTGATGTGTGATCGTGATTTCGATGGGGTGCATGATCTGGGCAATGTCAAAGATGGCGTCATGAAGGCATGGAACGGGGCGCTGATGCGCGATTTGCGCCGCCGCCACGTCAAGAACGACTATGGCGGCGTCTCGCCCTGTGACACGTGCAGCGAGTGGGCGTGGTGGAAGCCCACGCCGTTCTCGTCGCAGGGCAACCGGCCGACATCCGCTGAGGTACCGTTGCCCGTGAGCAGCCAGTGATTTGACAATGTTTCCGCGTTTGCAGGCAAAGCCAGCAGTTGGGGACGGGGCTTCAGGAGAACAAGGAATGGAAATCCAGATTGACCCACATACCTCGAACGTGCTGAGGAACGCGGCGCGAACGAAGAAGAAATGAAAGACGTCATCAATAGTGGTTTTTCCATTCTAGCAAGGGCTGGGCGTTTGGGAAAGGCGAAAGTCTATGATTTCAGACAGAAACGATACGATAAGTTCTACAAGCAAAAGAGGGTGGAAGTGATCTACACTGTCGAGAAAGATGTCATCGTCACGGTAACCGTCTACGTGTTTTACGGAGAGTGGGAGGGCGAAAATGCAGATTCTATATGATGTCAAGAAAGACCTGCTTTACGTCCGGCTGGACGACCAGAAGCAGGCAGTAATAAACAGGCGCCTCTTTGAGGATGTTGTGTTGGACATTGGCGAGGGGGACAGAATCGTAGGTATCGAGATCCTGGACGCTTCCAAGCATCTTCGCCTTGAGAGGCTGTTGCCTGTGCAGTATCAAGTCGCGCCTGAAGTCATGCCGTAAGTTGTCGCGTCGTTACCGCCACAGCGATCGAAAGGCAACCTAATGCGTGTCTTGTTCGTCTACCCTGATATCCAGGGTGCAGAACATTATGGCTCCAAGAAGTTCTATCACGGCATCGGCTATCTTTCTAGCATGCTCAAGGCGGGCGGGCATCAGACCGGCCTGATCTACCTGGACGGCCTGCTAACCAAAGACGACTTCTTGCGCCGCGTCGCGCTCCTGGCGCCCGACCTGGTCGCGTTTTCCTCAACGACCAACCAGTTCCCCTACGCGCAGCGCTACGCGGGATTGATCAAGGACGAGCAGCCACGATTGCCGATCATTGTGGGCGGGGCGCATCCGACGCTGACGCCAGGGGAAAGCGCTCTGGCGCCTGAGTTTGACTATATTTGCGTGGGTGAGGGCGAGTATGCGCTGCTGGACTTGTGCAATGCCCTGCAGGCTGGCTCAGACACGACGCAGATCAAGAATATCTGGCTGCGGCGAGATGGTCAGGTGCTGCGCAACCCCATACGCCCGCTGCTCCAGGATCTGGCTGCCGTTCCCTTTGCCGACCGTGAGCTTTTTGACTTCGAGCAAATCCTGAAGCAAGACAACGGCTGGGTCGACATGATGGCGGGCCGCGGCTGCCCCTATGACTGCTCATACTGCTGCAATCCCGGCTTGAAGAGCACGTTCCGCGGCCTCGGCAAGTACACACGCTACCGGCCAGTTGACAATGTCATTGCGGAGATCGGCGAGCTCGAGCAGCGCTACCGCTTCAAGACACTCAACTTCCAGGATGATGTCTTTACCCTTGATCACGACTGGACACGCCAGTTCTGTGCGGCATACGTGGCGCGTGGCCTCAAGTATCCTTTCTGGGTCAATACACGTGTCGAGCGAGTCGAGGATGAAGCGCTGGTGAGGGAGTTAGCAGAGGCCGGCTGCCGTGGTATCCGCGTGGGGCTGGAATCGGGTGACGAAGACCTGCGCAAGGATGTGCTGAAGCGCAGAATGTCGAACGATACCATTCGCAAGACCTTCCGTCTGGTGCAGAAGTACGGCATGGAAACCTTCACCACGAACATGCTGGGGCTACCGGGCGAGACGCCGGCGATGATCCAGAAGACGATCGACTTCAACCGTGAGTTGGCGCCAACGCAGTGCCAGTTCTCGGTCTTCTACCCGTTTCCTATGACGGAGCTTCATGACATTGCGGTTGCGAAGGGGTACTACAAAGAAGGCGACCACACAACCAGTTACTACGACAAGAAGTCTCTGCTGAGTCTGCCGACATTGACGCAGGAGCAGATTTCGTATTACTACGACAAGTTCACGCATCTGAAGTGGGAGCTAGCCCTGCAGCGACGCAGCAAGACGAAGCACAAGCTCTACACGGCGTTGCGCCGCCTCTATCGTGACGACACGCCACGCCTGCACCGCCACCTGGATGTTGCGCGCCGCCTCAGGCATCGTATCCTGGGACGCTGACAGCCCGGCAACAGTGAGCAACAGAGCGGGCATGCTAACTGCTCTTGCCTTCTCGAAACATTGGAGGAAAGATACATGTCTTTGGGGACGTACCTCGGCTATGCTAAGTTTGCGCCGCGACTCTTTTACAAAAAGGGCGCCACCCCGCTCTACTTCATTCTATTTGTGACGAAGAACTGTAACGCGCGCTGCGGCCACTGCTTGCTGGGCAGCCATGTCCGTCACACCGGCGAGTTGACGATCGACGAGCTCGAGAAAGTGTCGGCTAGCATGAACGACATGATTTTCTTTACGCCGACCGGAGGCGAGCCGTTCCTGCGCCGCGACCTGAGCGAAATTGTCAAGATTTTCTACAAGAATAACCATGTACTGAATTGTGGCATTCCATCCAATGGCAGCCTGACCGGCCGCAACGTCGAGATTTGCAAGGAGATTCTTGATTCGTGCCCTGGCATGGACCTGCATCTCGACATCTCGATCGACGGCATCGGTGAGGATCACGACACCTTCCGTGGCTTCCCCACGCTGTACGAGCGAGCGATCCGCACCTACAAAGAGATGCGGCAGATGGAAAAGCACTATCACAACTTCAGCGTCTGCATTCAGATTGCCGTCAGCGGCTACAACCACACCATGCTCAAAGAGATCTACCGCGAGTTGAAAGAGAAGGTGGGCGTCAACACTGTCTTCACCTTGCTTTTCCGCGGCGGGCCAAAGGATCCGGGCGGCAAGTACTCTGCCCCCATCGACCCGCATGCCGCTGACTTCGACATTGCCAACTATGAAGCATTCCACCAGATGCTCGAGGAAGACAACTTCAAACAAGAGCTGACCGGCTACTACAAGATGCCCTTCGGCGACGTGATCAACGCCAAGCGCATCATTCGCCCCAAGCTGATCGCCAAGACAGTGCGCGAGCGCAAGTATCAGATTCCATGCTACGCCGGGACGCTGGGCGGCGCTATGTTCGCAGATGGCGAAGTGCTGGCCTGCGAGCTACAGACCGAGCGCATCCTGGGCAATGTACGTGATTACGATTATGACTTCAAGAAGATCTGGTTGTCGGACAAGGGCAACGAGGTGCGCACGTGGATTCATGACGAAAAGTGCTTCTGTACCTACGAGTGCCAGTACACGGTCAATATCCTGTTCAACCCCATGATGTATGCACAGATTCTCAAGGAATACGCGCTGCTCAAGTTGGCCAAGGCAAAGCACCGCATCACTGGCGGCAAGTCGCCGTCGCCGGTGTTTATCGGCGACGCCTGACAGGCAAGCGAACGCGCAGGCAGGGCACAGCGAATGATGGATGCCCGCTGTGCCCTGCTGATTTCTGCCGGTCATACGTTTTTCGCTCTGTGCTGGACGAGCGCATCCTGCAACTGCCCCGTGTCAGTCCATAAATAGGCTGAAGAAATCCTGCTCTTGATCGCGTAAGGCGATCTTGAGCTGCTCTTCGCTGATCGCACCCTGTTGAATCAGCAACTCTCCGATTGGGATTCTGCGCCCGGCCTGCGCCGCCTCAGCTTGAGCCTTCAGCGCCGCATCGATCTGCTCAGTCGTCACAATGCCGTGCTCGAGCAAGTACCCGCCCAGACGTCGCACCGGCCTGTCGGTTTCTCTCGTCTGATTGGTTGCTTCCTCCGCGTCAGCACTTGACTGAAGTGCGACGGCGAGCCATTCCCTGGCAACGGTGTTGTCAGGATTCAGTGCCAGCACTCGTCGGATGCACTCGATGGTCTGGGAGACTTCGCTAACGACGCCCGCCAGCCAGAACCATGCCTGCTCATGCTGGGGGTTCAGGTGGACGACCTGGAGGAGTATGTCTTTGGCCTCGTCCATCTGATTGACCTTGATGGCTGCCATTGCCTGGTTGAAAAGGACCGTCACGTCTACATTGGTCTCCTCTGGCGCGATCGACTCGGGATACATGGGAACCACCTCGTCTTTCTGCTCTCAACACAGAATGAGCCTATGGTCGCTGTAGCGGCTAGTCTCGGAAAAGGCTGTAGAAGTCGCGTTCCTGCTCGCGAATGGCGTAGTTAAGCTGCTCTCTGGTGATAGCGTGTTGTTCGATCAGTACCTCGCCGATCTTTCTGACGATCCCGGCTTGCACATTCTTCTTCTGAGCAAGCACAGCCCCCTCGAGTTGCGCGGCATTGATAAAGTGGTGCTCGAGCAAGTACTTGCCCAGCAGCGCCACAGGCGGCTCTTCCTCAATGGCAGCCGGGCCTCGCCCCTCTTCCTGGTTCGACTTTACCTGTGTGGCAAACGACAGCCATTCACGTGCAGATGTGTTGTTGGGGTTCAGTGACAGAACGCGCTGCAGGCATTGCACCGTCTGCTCCAGATCCGTCACAACTCCAGCCAGCCAGAACCATGCCCGCTCGTGCTGTGGGTTGTCGCGCACCACTTCCAACAATAGATGTTTGGCCTCGTCCAGGCGGTCCTCGTCAATTGCGATAACGGCCTGGTCATAGAGCGCCTGAATCTCCCCGTTGGTCCTTGTCGGCACTGAGGTTGAAGAGTCCACTGTGCCACCTCGCCTTTACTCGCAGCCGCTCGGTTGTACACACAAATGTTGCCTATCTGCCGCTACATTGCAAATACATTATACATCCGTTGCGGCAGCAGGTCAAATTAATTGCCTCAGGTAACTGTTCAGCGTTATGGTGTGGACGTGGTTGCGCTGCTTGCTGCGCCACCACGTTGTTGGCGTCTATCAGGAGACAACGGTGAACGGTTACCGCAACAGTAACGAAAGTCTAAATTGTGACCACGCGGCTTCTCGCCACAAAACGAGCGCAATGCTGTATAATGGGAAGGCGAGCAGGCAAACGGGAAGACACACACCTAATTGTGGAGGCAGCAATGAAGATTTCTGACATCAAGGTTTTCCCCGTCTGGGTAGGCAGCCGTAACCAGCTCATCGTCAAGGTCGAGACAGACGCCGGCATCTACGGGCTGGGCGAGGCCGGTGTTTCGGGGCGCGAGCTGGCCGTGGCCGGCGCGGTCAAGCACTACCGCGAGTTCCTGATCGGCAAAGACCCCATGCGCATCGGCGCCTTGTGGCAGGAGATGTATCGCAGCCAGTACTTCGAGGGCGGCCGCATTCTCACCGGCGCCATTTCAGCGCTAGATATTGCTCTCCACGACATCAAGGGCAAGGCGCTCGGCGTACCTGTCTATGAGTTGCTCGGCGGCAAGCAGCGCAATCACGTGCCCTGCTTTGTCACCACCGGCGCGACCTTTGGCCCGCAATTGATCGAATCGGTGCAACAGCTCATGGCCAGGGGCTGGACTGTCATTCGCACGGGTATGGCCCGTCCTGACACGGGCAGTGATGAGCGGCTCTTCGAGCCGCGCGAGTCGATCCCCATCACGGCCACCTGGCTGGCGAAAGTACGCGAGGCGGTAGGCGCTGGCCTGGTGCTCGGTATCGACTATCACCATCGCCTCAGTGTGGCTGAGACAGCCTCATTCTGCCAGCGTATGCCGCGCGGCACGCTGGACTTTCTCGAAGAACCGATTCGTGACGAAACCCCCGACGCCTACGCCGCGCTGCGCGCTATGACCGACGTCCCTTTTGCCGTGGGCGAGGAGTTCGCCAGCAAATGGCAATTCGTGCCCTACATCGAGCGCGGCCTGACTAATTTCGCCCGCGTCGACGTTTGCAACGTCGGGGGGCTGACCGAGGCGATGAAAGTGGCGGAGTGGGCCGAAGCGCACTACATCGACCTGATGCCGCACAATCCGCTAGGACCAATCTGTACGGCCGCAACCGTGCACCTGGCTGCGGCGGTGGCCAACTTTGCCTGGCTCGAGGTTTCGTTGTCGCCGAGCGGCGCCTTCAATCACTCCGATCCGGACCTTTTCCCCAAGCAGCTCATGCTCGACGGTACTCACTTTGCTGTGCCCGAAGGCCCCGGCCTGGGCGTCGAGATCAACGAGGACCTGATCGATAAGCAGTCATTCAAGTTCTGGGAAGCGCCACACTGGCACCGTCGCGACGGTTCGGTCACCAACTGGTAGATGCTGAACTGCCACCATGGTGGAAGCACCACACGTGGTGGGGATCCGCAGATGACACCCGATGCCCGATGGGGCGGGGCAGGCTCTACTGCGGGGTGAGCTTCACAGATGCACGCAGATGAATAGCGGCAGACCCGGGCAAAGATGGCCGACCAACGGTCGTCCTATCTGTGTTTATCTGCGACATCTGCGGATCGTCCGGTTCGTTGTACGTTCGCTGTCCATGTTCATTTCATCCCGGTTTTGGTATAGAGCCGGCAACAGACACTCAACGAGTGAGGTGCAAGAATGCAGATCACTGACATCAAGGTTTACCCTGTCTGGGTTGGCAGTCGCAACCAATGTATCGTCAAGGTCGAGACTGAGCGTGGGGTGTATGGCTGGGGGGAGGCAGGCGTCTCGTGGCGAGAGCTGGCCGTCGAGGGCGCAGTCCGCCACTATCGTGAATTCCTGATTGGTAAAGACCCCATGCGTATCGGCGCCATCTGGCAAGAGGTTTATCGCAGCCAGTATTTCGAAGGCGGACGAGTGCTGGTGAGCGCTCTGTCGGCCATCGACATGGCGCTGCACGACATCAAGGCCAAGGCGCTGGGCGCGCCGGTCTACGACCTGCTGGGGGGCAAGCAGCGCGAGGTTGTGCCGTGCTTCGCCACGACCGGCGCCGTTTCGCTGGAGCAGTTGATCGCAAACACCAGACTGCTTATCGATTCAGGCTGGCCGTGCATTCGTGTGATGCTCGTGACGCCTCCCGGCACAGCGGCCGCTGTCTTCGAGCCACGCGAGTCGATTGCAGTGACGGCCGCCTGGATGGTTGAGCTGCGCAAAGTTGTGGGCAGCGCGCCGGTCATCGGCGTGGAATACCATCACCGCCTGAGCGTTGCTGAAGCGGCATCCTTCTGCCAGCGCATGCCACACGGCACGCTTGATTTCCTCGAGGAGCCGATCAGGGACGAATCTCCGGAAGCCTACGCCACGTTGCGCAGCATGACCGACGTCCCCTTCGCCATTGGCGAGGAGTTCGCCAGCAAATGGGCCTTTCTGCCGTTTATCGAGCGCGGGTTGACCAACTTCGCCCGCATCGATCTGTGCAACGTTGGTGGACTGACCGAGGGGATGAAGGTAGCGGGTTGGTGCGAGGCTCATTACATCGATATGATGCCGCACAATCCGCTGGGACCAATCTGCACGGCGGCCACGGTGCAGTATGCCGCCGCCATCCCCAATTTCTCCTGGCTTGAGCTGCGCGTTTCACCGACCGAGAACCTGAGCTTCTATGATCGTGATCTCTTCCCTGTGCAGCCTGTGCTCGAGGGCGCGGCGCTGCGGGTATCCGACACGCCCGGGTTGGGCGTCGATGTCGACGAGGACCTTGCCGCCAGGCAGTCCTTCAAGTTCGGCGAGGCGCCGCACCTGCGCCGGCGCGATGGATCGGTGACAAACTGGTAGGAGACAAGGATAGCGCAACAGCGTGTCATGCTTGGTTATGAATCAGGGAACGTTTGCAGTTTGCTGCAGGAGCGCGTCCGGCTCTAGCTTCTCGCATCAGATGAAACCGGCAGACGCCCCATGAACTGAGGCATGGCCGCGTTGGGAGCATCACTCACGACATCCGGAAAGACGGTGAGCGGGGTCACGGAGACAAATCCATTGCTGACAGCCCAGGCATCGCTCCAGACCTGCCTGGGTGCGCTGGCCGTGTCCCTTTTTGTCCGAGTGATGAGATCTGCGTCATGCGCATCGCGTTCGAAGCTGTATGCATCCAGGAACGAAGAAGCGCTGAGTTGCGTGATGATCGCGCCGCGCAGGCTGGACCGCTGCACGTTGGGGACGTTGATGTTCAGAATCACGGGTGCTCCTATGGACTGCTCACGCCACATCCTGATGCCCTCACTGACCGCCCAGGCGGCCGAATCCCAGTGGTAGACGCCTCCGGCTTTGGCATCGAGAGAGAGAGCAATGGCTGACGCCCCCATCAGATGTGCGGTCATGGCGGCGCCAACCGTGCCGGAGTACAGGATATCGCGGCCCATATTTGGCGCGTCGTTGACCCCGCTGACAACCACGTCGATGGGCGAATCGCTCAGGACCCCGCTTAGCCCGACATGGACACACGCCGCCGGCGTTGACGACACAGCGTAGGCTGTGACATTTGGCAAGACGGTGCGATACTTGGTGTAGGGGGTACACGAGAGCGTGGCATGGGGCGGATGAGCCGGCCCATAGCCGCTGTAGTTGTGGGATGGCGCAACCACCAGCACAGATCCCATGCTGGCGAGAACGCGGGCTGCAGTCCAAAGCCCTGGAGCAGTGATACCGTCATCGTTGGTGAGAAGAAAGTTCATTGTATACCAATCCTTTTCTTAGTGTCGTGATTCTAGTCATATTTATACAATACCTCTGTTAACGCCAGCTTAGGGCAGTGTTATGATCGTGTAAACGCTCTGCTGGCTGGCTTTGGAATCTGATCTCGAGCGCCGATCCAATTCTGAAAGCCACAAAGGCCGGTCTCAAGGCTAGCGTCCTGGCGTCGGGCGCATCCCCGATAACTTGCGGATTTGTCATGTGCCCACTGCAAAGAGGTCTGGATGGACCCGTCATTGCGAGCGGAGCGAAGCAATCTCCCCCGTTTCGCGCCACAACGG
>CAYOEZ010000027.1:0-30420 GCA_964402955.1 uncultured Ktedonobacterales bacterium
GCAAGCTCGTCTATCAGAAGGCATTCCGCAAGGGCCTGGCCTGGATTCCTGCCGGGCACATCCTGCGCATGTCTCCCCCGCTGATCATGGATGACGACGTGGCACTGAAGGGCATTGACATCATCGAGGAAAGCATTGCCGAAACGCAGAAGGAGCTTGGCTACTAAATGGCAACGCGCGAGATACGTTTTGGCATTATCGGCGCAGGCCTGATGGGGCGCGAGTTTGCCAGCGCCGCTGCCCGCTGGCTCCATCTGCTCAAGATGGACGTTGC
This sequence comes from uncultured Ktedonobacterales bacterium, assembly GCA_964402955.1. Classification (GTDB taxonomy): domain Bacteria; phylum Chloroflexota; class DTOL01; order DTOL01; family DAOUCN01; genus CAYOEZ01. The sequence continues at coordinate 275 of CAYOEZ010000027.1, forward strand.
GCCGCGCATCGTCGCCGTCGCCGACAAGAATCCCGCCGCGCTGGCGTGGTTCACAGACAACGTCCCGTCGGTCCGGCTCGCCGTTGATGACTATCGCACTCTGCTGGCCGATCCCGAGGTGGACGCGGTCTACTGCGCCGTCCCGCACCATCTGCACGCCCAGATGTACTGCGATATCATCAACGCCGGCAAGCACTTTCTGGGTGAGAAGCCGTTCGGCATCGACCTGGCGGCGAACGACCAGATCATGGCGGCGGTCGCGGCTCACCCCGAGTTGCTTGTGCGCTGCTCGTCTGAGTTTCCCTACTACCCGGGCGCCTACCAGATTGCCAACTTCGCCCGTGAGGGGCGCTTCGGCCAGATCATCGAGGTTGAGGCCGGTTTCTGGCACAGCAGCGACCTGGATCCCCGCAAACCCATCAATTGGAAACGCCAAATTGCCTACAACGGCGAATACGGCTGCATGGGCGACCTGGGTATCCACGTGCTGCATCTGCCGCTGCGTTTCGGCTGGGCGCCGCACAGTGTGTACGCGCTGCTGTCCAGGATCATCCCGGAGCGACCGGACAGCAGCGGCAAGATGGTCCCCTGTGAAACATGGGATAACGCCATCCTGGCCTGCGGTGTCAAGACAGAGCAGCAGTCGTTCCCCATGTTGCTCAGCATGAAACGAATCGCGCCGGGCGAGACCAACACCTGGTTCATCCGCATTCATGGCACGGAGTTCTCAGCCGAGTTCACGACCAAGACGCCCAAGACACTGCGCACGATGAGCTACAAGCCGGGCGGCCCCCAGGCATGGGAAAGCCGTGACCTGGGCTACGAATCGGCCTATCCGGCCATCACCGGCGGCATCTTCGAGTTCGGCTTTCCTGACGCGATTGTGCAGATGTGGGCATCGTTCTGCGACGAGATCGCACATGGTCCCGCCATGCACCAGCCCCTGCGCTGCGTCACGCCGCAGGAGACGGCACAGCATCACCGTGTGTTGACCGCCGCCATGGAATCGCACAAGACGGGGCAGGTCATCAACCTTGGGGGCTTGAGTAGACAATGAGCCTGACAGGAAAGCGCACGTTTGTCGGCTTCGGATTCGGCGCCATCCAGGCCGGGTTGTTTTTGTACGAAGCGTTTCAGTCGGGCAACTTTGGCCGTCTGGTCGTCGCTGAAGTCGTGCCCGACGTTGTGGCGGCCATTCGCCGGGCCAACGGCTTCTACAGCGTCAACATCGCCCACGCCGATCGCATCGAGCAGGCGCATGTCGGCCCGATCGAGATACTCGATCCCGCCGATCCAGGCGACCGCCAACTGCTTGTCAAGGCGATCGCTGACGCCAATGAGATATCGACCGCCGTGCCGGGCGTCAATTTCTACGTCGCGCAGGGCGACGGTAGCCTGCACAGGGTGCTTGCTGATGGCATGGCGCGCAAAGTGAAGCGTCACGGTCCGCGGGCGGCGATCTATGCCGCCGAGAACGACAATCGGGCGGCGGAGATACTCGAAGAAGCGGTGCTCGGAGTGCTGACCGACAGTGACAGGGCTGCCCTGCCGACGCTGGGCTGCTTCGCCAACACGGTGATCGGCAAGATGAGCGGTGTGGCCGGCAATGCGGCGGAAATCGCGGCGCGGTCTCTGGTCACGGTCACGCCGGATTCCACACGCGCCTTCCTGGTCGAGGCCTTCAACCGCATCCTCATCTCGCGCCTTCGCTTTACAAAGCGACCCGGACAGCAGCCTTTCAAGCGCGGGATCACTGTGTTTGAGGAGAAAGACGACCTGCTGCCTTTCGAGGAAGCCAAGCTCTTTGGTCACAACGCCACCCATGCCCTGGCTGCCTATCTTGCGGCCAGCCGTGGCCTGAGCTACATCGCCGAGCTTACCACACTGCCCGGTCTGATGCCATTCCTGCGCGACGCCTTCGTAGCAGAATCCGGCGAGGCGCTAATCAGGCGCAGGCGCGGCGTCGATGCCCTGTTCACGCCGGCCGGCTACGCTGCCTATGCTGACGATCTCTTGCAGCGCATGGTCAATCCTTACCTGCACGACAGCGTCGAGCGCGTCGGCCGTGATCCCCAGCGCAAGCTCGGCTGGGACGACCGGCTGATCGGCACGATGCGCGTGGCCATGCAACAGGCAATCACGCCGCGGCGCTATGCGTTGGGTGCGGCGGCAGCGCTGGCGATGCTGCATCCTGAACTACGCTCACAGTCCGGCGCTGAGATTGGCCCGCTGCTGGCCCCTCTGTGGGGCGAGACAGCGGCCAGCGCAGCAGAGCGCCCGCCTGTGCTTGATCTGATCGCCGATGGTTTGCGAACTTTGCGCGAATGGCAGGCGCAGGGCTATCCTGACTTGCAGGCGTTTGCCGGCTGAACTCCGCCCATAAGAAGTAGGCCGGACATCTTGTCCGGCGCCCGCAGGTCATCCCTGAAGAGCGCCGGACACAATGTCCGGCCTACGTGTTTATGCCACGACTCTAGCCCTTGACGCCGCTGAGCGAGATACCTTCGACCAGATAGCGTTGGCCGAGCAGGAAGAAGAAGAGCGTGGGAACAAACCCGACCACCGCGCCGGCCATGTCGATGCCCACGCCGCCGACTGACGCGCCGGTGATGATAGTTGCCAGGCCAACCGTCACCGTGCGCATGGTGGCGCTCGTTGTCACGACCAGGGGATAGAGAAAGTCGTTCCAGGTGCCCATGAAGCGCAGCACGGCCAGGGTGGCCAGGGCAGGTACGATCTGCGGCAGCAGCACCCGGTGGTAGACCTGGAAGCGATTGGCGCCGTCGATCACCGCCGCGTCATCGTAATCGCGCGGGATGCCGAGGTAGAACTGGCGCAGCATGAAGGTGCCGAAAATCGAGGCAAATGACGGGCCGATCAGGGCGGCATAGGTGTTCACCAGATTGAGCTTGGCCAGCACGATAAACACGGGAACAATACGCGCCTCGAGCGGCACCATCAGGATCCCCAGGAAAAGCACGAAGAGCACGTTCTTGCCGAAGAAATCGCCCCGTGCAAAGGCATACCCTGCCATGGATGACGTGATCAGCGCGCCCGCCGTCGAGATGCCGCAGACGATGAAGCTGTTGATGATCCAGCGCACGATCTGCGTTCGGGCAAAGAGAACGCCGTAGTTGTAGAGTGTCATTGGGTCGGGAATCCACTTCACCGGGAAGGTGAGCGAAACCGGGTTCCAAGTGATGGAATAGACGAACATGACCAGGAACGGCATGATCGTCGTCACGGCCACAACGGCCAACACAACATAGGCAGCGCTGTTCCGCAAACTGCCGCTCAGGCGTCTGGCTGTGAGATATTTTTGCAAGGTCGTGCCACGCGTCATGCCTACGCTCCTGGATAGTAATGAGCACTGCTGGCCGGGGCGAGGGTTGTCTAGAAAATGCTTTCGCCGAATTTAAGGTATTTGCCCTGCAGCACGGACACGGCCATGATGAGGAGGAAGAGCAGGATAGAAACGGTACAGGCGTAGCCCAATTCAGCGAAGGTAAAGGCGCGCTGGTAAATATGGAAGGCGACGGTTGTCGTGGAGCGCAACGGCCCGCCGCCTGTCAGCAGGTAGATAGAGCCAAAGACCTGCAAGGCGCCGATGGTCGAGATCATGACAATGAAGGCGGCCGTGGGGCGCAGAAGCGGGAGCGTCATGTACCAGTGCATCTTCCAACCGGCTGCGCCGTCGACCTTGGATGCGTCATACAGCTCGGACGGAATGGACTTGAGCCCGGCCAGCCAGAGCACCATGTAGTAGCCAAAGGATGCCCAGATAGCCATCCCGACCACGCTCGGCAAGGCGAGTTGCTCGTCAAGCAGCCATTTCTGCGGTGGTATGCCAAACAGACCGACGATGTAGTTGATTGGGCCATCGGGCCGGGGCGCAAGAAAGCGGAAGAAGATGATGGCGAGCACGGTGATTGAGGTGACATTGGGCAGGAAGAATATCGTGCGAAAGACGCCCATGCCCCGCAGTGGACGGTTGACGAGAATCGCCACCAAGAGCGACAAGACGACGTTCAACGGTACATCCATCAGCGTGTAGGCTACAGTATTCTTGAGAGCGATGTGCAGGACTGCGTCGTCCGTCAGGTGGATGAAGTTCTTGAGCCCGACAAACTGCGGCGGTGTCAGCATGTCGAACTTGGTGAAGCTGTACTGGATCATCAGAAAATACGGTGCCGCCGTGAAGACGAGGAAAACGACAATATTGACCAAAATAAAAGGATACCAGCCGATGGAGTTCGTCAACTCGCGCTTCACACGCTTCCATGAAACCGATTGTCGGGCAGATGGTCGTGCCGTCACCATCCTGTGATCCCCCTTAGAGATGGGACTGGGGGCATGTTAGTGCAGTCAAACCCCCAGTCCACGCGATCAGCCGTTGGCGTGCCAGTACAGGCGGACTACTTGGCCCCGTACCGTTCTTTCAACAGAGCAGTGAGTTCCTTGTCGCAGTTGGCCAGCGCCTGCTCAGGTGCCATCTTGCCGAGCACAGCAGCCTGGAAGTATGGGGCGCAGACGGTCTTGCTTTCTTGCCAGAGCAACTGCGTGTCCAGGCCGGCAAACTGGAACTGGGCATTGCGATCCATGAACTCCTTGACGCAGGCGGCCGGCTTCCACAGGGCCTGGGCCTTGGTGCTGGGCGGCGTCTTGATCATGCCGTTGGCCCACTCGGCCATGTTCTCCGGCGTCTGCATCCACTTGATCCACTCGCCTGCTGCCTGCTTGTACTTACTGGATGCGGTCATGGACCAGCCGTTTCCAGACGAGAGGCCCGAAATGGGCGCATCGTTCTTGGTGCGTTGGCGCGGCGCCCCAGCCTTGATCGGGAAAGTTGGATCCGTCTTGAGGACAAGCTGGCAGTCCGTATTGTAGAAGTGAATCTTGGTGAGCTGCTTGCCTTCCTTGAAATAGTCGGGAACCTTGGTTGCGGCGTCGTCGGTGGCGACGGCATGCTCGAGAGCGGTGTAGCCGTTCTTGTACTGCTTGACCCAGCGAGTGAGGGCATCGACGCACGGCTGCTTGGTCATGTTCGTGGTCGCCTTGTCCGCGTTGTAGACGGTGCCGCCGGCCTGGTGCACGGTGTGCAGCCACTCGCTCCAGTCCGTCAGGGTCGTGTTTTCGAGGTAGATGCCCTTGGCCTTGCCCTTCTCGCCCAAGGCCAGGAAGTCGTCCCAGGTCATGGGGGTGGTCGCTGGATCATAGCCCAGGTCCTGCATCAACTTGCCATTGTAGCCATAGCCGAGAACAAGGACCCAGTTGACCGTGATGTAGTTTTTGCCGTCGAGCGAACCGGCGTCATAGACATCCTTGAAGTAGCCCCAGCTATCGAGCAGGCTCCAGGGCAAAATATCGTCGAGCGGGGCGGCGATCTTCTTGTCCACGTAGGTAAGCAGGGTATCGGTGGTGGCGTTCCAGATGTCCGGCGCCGAGTTGGCGGCGAAAGCTGCATACAGCTTCTCGCGCCGTCCGCCCCAGGGCTGGACATCGATGTTCCACTTGATGCTGGGGAACTGCTGGTTGAACTTAACCATCTGGGGCTTGTAGACCGTGTCAAGGTCATTGTCGATGTTGGTGTAGGCCCAGATCTGTAGATCGCCCGAAACGGTAGACTTGGCTGGAGTCGATTGCGCTGCTGGCGCTGTGGTTGCCGCCGGCTTGGCGGCAGGTACGGGTGTGGCAGTGGGTGCGGCGCCGCATGCCGTCAGGACTGCGCCGGCCAAGACCGCCCCTGCTTGCTTCAAGAACGCACGCCGTGAGGTTCCCCTGGATTCCATTGCTTCCTCCTTGTTGAGATGGAAAGAATGATTAGAATACGCTGGGCTTGACATGGACACGGTTCTTCCCTATACTCAAGCGTACCATGCCAGGGCTGCCCTCGTCAAGGCGCATAGCGACAGAAAGCCGTCTGCTATCCGACTGATGCAATGCCGGCGCCCCCACTTATCTGTAATGCGAGGCTGTGATGCCCACCCTGGACCGTGAGCACTTTTTGGAATTGGTCAGAGACGCATTGGCGCACCTCTATGACTTCGCCTATCTGCGGACACACCCACTGTTGGATGTGCTGGCGCCGGACAACGGGCAGAGTACGATGGATCGTGTTCTGCGCCTGCGACAGCACTTGCAGCAAAGCATCGAGCGGCTGGCCCCCACCACGCACATCCCGGAAACAGCCAGGGAATGGCGCCCCTATCTGGCCCTGCGTTACCACTATGTCGATTGCCTGGAATTGACGCAGGTCGAGCAGCGCCTGGGCCTGGGCGACCGCCAGTTGTTGCGCGAGCGCAATCGCGGTCTGGACGCACTGGCCACACTACTATGGGAAGATCAGGCGTCCGCTCCTCTGTCGCCGCGTCCGTCACCCGTCGCGCCGGGCAACGAGCTGGTCAGCAATGAGCTCTCGGCCCTGGGCGTCGAGTATAGCCAGACATCCATTTGCGATGTCCTGGACAAAGCCCTCCAATCGGTCGGCGGCCTGTTGGCGCAACATGGGGTGTCTATTGATTGCGCGCCGCTTGACGACCACCTTGTCGTTTTGGCTGACGCCACACTTCTGCGCCAGACGCTCATTGCCTGCTTGAGCCATGCTATCGGTCTGTGCAGCACGGGATCGATCAACGTGTGCGCCCGGCTTGTGGATGTCGATGTTTCTATTTCAATCGGCTGGACAGGCGGCGACGAGCAAACTGCGTCACTGACGGCCATCGAGGCGCTGGTTGAAGCGCAGAAGGGACACGTGGCTGTCGAGACCGCCGCTGAAAACGTCACGCTGACGATCACCATCCCGCAGGCTCGCCCGGTCTCCGTGCTCCTGATCGAGGACAATACCAGCCTGCTGCAGCTTTACAGCCGCTACCTGGCGCTCGAGCAGTACGGCGTGCTTTCGGCTGAGACCGGAAAGGACGGTCTTGACCTGGCGGCGCGCGAGAAGCCCGATGTCATCGTCCTCGATATCATGATGCCCGGCATGGACGGACTCGAAGTCTTGCAACGATTACGGTCGCAACCGGAAACGCAGAAGACGGCGGTGATCATATCCTCGGTCTTACCGGAAAAAGAGCTGGCGCTGTCTCTTGGCGCAGACGCATTTCTGCCCAAGCCCGTCAGCCGCGTCGCCCTGCTGGATACGATTCAGTCCTGTCTTCATTTGCCACGTAGCGCGGAGCCACAGCATCCAGCAACGCCTTGACGCTGCCGAGCCATTCATGCGTCTTCAGTCCCCCACTCTTGACCACGGTCAGGCGCTGAACATTGGGCGTCTGCAGCGGGCCTTGCTGTGTCAGCACGTCGCCAGCGCTGACCATGATGACCGGCAGGCTGGCCAGAGCGGGATTGCCCCGTATCCGTTCCAGAACCTCCAGACCGCTCATGTCGGGCATGATGAGATCAAGCAACATGACATCGGGTGGGGTTGCCGCCAGAATCTGCAGCGCCTCGCCTCCGCTGAACGCCTCTTGCACAGAATACTCCTGTTCTGCCGAGTGCAACATCCGTGCCAGCAGTTGCGCATCGGTCGGGTTGTCGTCAACGACCAGCACACGTGTGCCTGCGGGGGCCACACGCTGCACAGCAGCCAACAGATCGATGCGTTTGACCGGCTTCGTAAACCATTCGACGCCAGCGGGCATCTGTACAATCTCACTCGAGTCGATAGCATAGGAGAGGACAGGCACGGCAATCGCTTCATCAAGTGCGTGGATCTTGTCGGCAACGTCAATGGCGTCGGCAGAGCTTTCGCTGGCAACAATCACAGCCCAGGGGTGATGACTGCTGACAAGCTGCAAGGTTTGAAGGGAATTGCTCGACGGCAGGAAATGGTAGCCGCCGACGTAGCGACCGAGCAAGCGCAGTCCAGACGAGAGGCCACCCTGCAGAATGACCGTCTTGGTTTCTTCCTCCGCCGCCGTCTCAGCAGCCATGCGCTCCGGCTCAATTGTGGCTTCCAGATATGGTCTCCGGCCAATGGGCAGCGTAAAATGCGCCGTGGTGCCGACGCCAAGCTCGCTATCCACCCAAATGCGACCGCCGTGGAGCTGCACAAAGCGTTTGCTGATGGCCAGCCCCAACCCCGTACCGCCATAGCGCCGCCGCAGCGAACTGTCAGCCTGCTCGAACTCACGGAACGTGCGGCTAACCTGCTGCGGGGTCATGCCGATGCCCGTGTCGGCAACGCTGATGTGGACATCGCCATACTCAATTGCTGCATTGACAGTTATGCGGCCCTTTTCGGTGAAGCGGCAGGCATTGGAGAGCAGGTTGAGCAGCACTTGCCGCACGCGTGTCGTATCGACATACATGAGTGGCAAGACATCTCGTACATTTGTGTCGAGGCGAACGTTCTTGTTGCGCACAAGCCCCGCAGCGGCCGCTACCGTATCGCGAATCAGGCTCGCCAGGTCGGTCTCTTCTTCCATAAGCTCCATGCGCATGGCGTCGATCTGCGCCAGGTCAAGGATGTCATCGATCAGGCGCTGCAGGTGGATGGCATTGCGATAGATCTCGTTTGCGTCGCTGCGCAGGGCGGCGGGCCAGGCGAAGTTGCCATAGATCTCCGGCGCTATGTGCATAAGTTCGCTGAAACCGATGATGGCATTGGGCGGCGTGCGCAGCTCGTGGCTGACGGTCGAGGCAAACTGTGATTTCTGGCGCTGTCCATCCTCAGCCTGCTGGCGAGCGATCGCTTCCTCGCGCCGGGCGCGTTGCAGAAGCTCATACATGTCGTCCAATGAGCGCAGGGTGCGGTTGAGCACCTCCTGATGATCGCGTGCTTCCTCCAGCCTTTGCCCGGCCAGGATAGCATTCTCCCATGCCCAATCGAGCGCATGATAGAGATTGCGCGCGGCCAGGAACGAGACAACAGCCGTCAGACAGACCAGTACCACGGGTTGGATGATCTCCGGCCACGGCGCCGGTCCCGTGGGCCCGTAGCGGCCCGCAGCAGCGATCAGCAACGTGAATAGCAGAGCGCTGATCAGTCCGCTCGTGGGGCGTAACATCAAACCAACGATGGCAACGAGAAGAACAAAGGCATACGGACTCAGGCCGGCAAAATGCAGCCAGCTTTCGCTGAAGACCGCTACGGTCAGGCCAGACACGAGGAGGAATGTGGCTCTCGTCGTGTGCCGCCCGTTCTGCTCCCACGCCAGGGTGCTGCAGATGAGCAGCGCTGACGGTGCGATCATGGGAGCGATGACGAGACCACCTCCCATTCTGATGAGGACATACACAAGCCACACCCAGCCGGCAATGGCGATTGGCGCTGCTACAATCGGCAGCGTGGTCTGCCGCAGCACACGGACGTCATCGCTGCTTCTATCCTGCGTTCTCTGGCGAAATCGTGACAGCATGGGGCATGCTCCCTTGTCGGAAAACAGTCGAGCGGTAGTCGCACCGATCATTGACCCGGGTTGGGATGAAGCGTATACTGAAGCTATGGGACGCACAGTGGCGCGCGCCCGGAATGAGATACAGCACGTTGGATAGTGCATGAGGAGCCGGCAGACCGCATCTCTGGTATAACACATGCGTGTGCAGCGGTCAAGAGTGCTTCCAAGGAGATGACGAATGCAGAAGGTCAGTGTTCTGATTACTGTTCCACGGCCCTTGCGCGATATCATCCTGACTGACGAGGCGTTGGCAAAACTGCGCAGCTTTGCCAACGTCACCATGAACGACGATGGCCACGACTGGAAGGGAGAAGAACTGGCCGCCAAACTTCCCGGTATGGATGCAGTGATTACCGGCTGGGGCATTACCAGGCTGACGCCTGAGGTTCTGGCCGGGGCCGACAAACTGCGCCTGCTCGCCCATTCCGCCGGCAGCGTCAAGGGCTTTGTCACCGACGCAGTCTTCGACAAGGGTATTGCAGTGACCCACTCCGCCGGCCGCATTGCTGACTCGGTGGCCGAGTATACGCTGCTGATGGCGATGGTCGGTCTGCGCAAACCGCACGAATACGACCGCCGCATGAAGAATGGCGAGCAGTGGCCGGCCAGCCGGGGGGCGCCTCTCTATGAGATAGCCGGCAGAAAAGTTGGCTTGCTGGGCATGGGCTATGTCGGGCGGCGCACGGCCAGGCTGTTCAACGCTGTGGGCGCGGATGTATGGGTTTTTGACCCGTATCTCTCTGAGGAGCAGGCCAAGGAATTGGGCGTGCACAAGGCGGAGTTGCACGACGTGCTGAGCACGTGCCCCGTCATCTCAGACCATCTGCCGGTGACTGACGAAACGCACCACATGCTGGGCGCCAAAGAATTCGCTCTGATCCAGGATGGTGCGGTCTTCGTCAATTCGGCTCGCTCCTGGACGATCGATGAACCGGCTCTCATCAAGGAATTGGCCACGGGCCGCTTCTGGGCTGCCGTCGATGTCTTCGACAAGGAACCGATGCCGCTCGATCACCCTCTGCGCAAGATGGACAACGTCATGATCACGCCGCACCTGGCCGGCATCACGGTCGACTCGCTGCAGGACCTGGTCGCCACCGTGATCGATGAGACTGAGCGTTTCTTTGCGGGCAAACCCATGTGCTACCAGGTGACAAAGGACATGCTCGCACGCATGGCATAGCACGTGCGCCGCGAAGCCCGTCTGAATAGTCCGTAGGTAAGGCATCCCTGCCTGCCGTCCCACTTTCCGTCGGGCAAGGATGCCCAACCTACTTGTGCAAGTAGTAGCAGTGGAGGAGCCCGCCATCATGAACTCGATCGAGCGCGTTGACAGTGTCTTCAACTTCCGCGAGCCCGACAAACTGCCCATCCATCATATCGGTTTCTCGTCGCAGGTTGCTTCTGCTCTGCTGGGGCGCGACGCTCACGTTGGCGGCGGCATCCAGCAGTGGCGTGAGGCTGTCGCCTGGTGGCGCGGCGAGGATGCTCACCGCGAGTTTGTCGAGCGATCGTTCCAAGACGCCATCGACGTGGCGCTGGTCGCGGATAACGACATTGTCCGTCCCACGTACTGGCGGCTCAACCGCAAACCCACCCGCCGCATCGATGAATACACATTTCTGTACGAGTATGGGCCTGAATCGAACTGGAAGGTGCTCAAATATGACCCGAACACCGAGCAGAGCCGCCATATCGACTACATCGAGCCAGGCGAGCAGACCTTCGCCGACCTGGAGAAGCAGCTTGATATCGAAGAAGAGGCGCTCGACGTCTACCAGCCGAAGGACGCCGACTACGACTTTGAGCTGCGCGCCCAAAAGCTGATCGGGCAGGAACGCGTGATACGCGTTGGCGGCATCGGCCTGATGCTGCCCCAGGAGGCGATCTGGCTCGAAGCAACGCTTGACCGGCCCGACCTTGTCCATCGCTTCTTCCGCCTGGCAGCCGAAAGGGCGGCCAAAACCATCCCCTTCCTGGCCGGGCACGGCTTCCGCTACATCTTCGGCGGCGGCGACCTGGCCTCGCAGAACGGGCCGCTCTACTCGCCAAAGTCGTTCCGCGAGCTGCTCTTGCCCTACTTGCAGCAGGTCTCGGACGTCTGCCACCGTCACGGCTGCCTGCACATGTTCAGCAGCGACGGCAACACCTGGCCGCTGGTCGATGACCTCTTTGGCCGCAGCGGCATCGATGTTTACTTCGAGATCGATCGCCGCGCCGGTATGGATTTGCTCAAGCTGCGCCAGCGCTTGCCAAAACTGCGCATGATCGGCAACATCAGCTCGCACACGGTTTTCACCGGCACGCCGCAAGAGATCAGCGACGAGGCGCGCGCCTGCCTCGACGAAGCGCGCCAGGCCAGGGGCGTTGTCGTGGGCGCTTCCAACTACTTCGTCACCGGCACGCCCATCAAGAACGTCATGGCCCTTCTCGACGCTATTCGCATGTACCGCTAATACTACGACCGCACATCAGTAAGGACGGCCTTTTTTACCGCCGAGACGCAGAGAACACAGAGAACAACAAGGCAAGAACTAGGTGCTCTCTGCGACTGATAGGAAAGTGCGCCTGTGGAGTGCGACGAATCCTTTCGTCGCTACGACGACAGGAGTGCCCGATACAGCGGGGCAGGCTCTCGTCGTACTCCACGTAGCCGGACATTTTCATGCTCGGTTGTGCCCACGAGGGCATGATAACTCTGTGGTATATCACGTTCGCCCTTGTGAAAGTACGGTAGTCCCAGTAGGAACCAAACGCCGGGCACGACGCCCGGCCTAGTGGAGGAACACACATGGAAGGTATCGTGTTTTCGGTTTTCACAAAGCCGTGGAAAACAATGCCCATTCCTCAATTGGCAGAAACCGTACGCCGTCTCGGCTATGATGGCATCGAGCTGCCTGTCCGTCCCGGCTATCAGGTCGAGCCAGAGACGATCGCCAGGCAACTGCCCATCGCTGCCCGCCAGATGGCCGAGGCAGGAGTGAAGATCTGTAGTGTGGCCGGCAACACCGATGAGGCGACGATCAACGCCTGCGCCGAGGCCGGCGTCCCCGTTATCCGCACGATGGCGCGTATTCCTGACGGCAAGAACTATCTCGAGGCCGTCACGTTGCTGCAGCACGAGTATGACCGTCTGCTGCCCGCGCTCGATCGCTGTGATGTGACGATTGGCGTGCAGAATCACTTCGGCCAGTTCGTGCCCAATGCTCATGCTCTACTTCAACTGATCGGGAAGTATGACCCCAGGCATATCGCCGCGGTGTGGGATGCGGCGCACGAAGCGCTGGCAGGCGGCTTGCCCCAATATGCGCTCGATGTGCTCTGGCCACGACTGTGCATGGTCAATCTGAAAAACGCCTTCTACCGGCGTACCAATGGGCCGGAGGCTGAGTACGCCACCTGGGAGTATTTCTGGACTTCGGGCCGCCACGGCCTCTGCGTGTGGCCAACTGTCGTTAGCGAGTTGAAGAAGCGCAACTACCAGGGCGTGGTCTGTCTCACGGCCGAATACTCGTCGCCGGAGTACGAACGACTGGCCGGCGAGGACATCGCTTTTGCCCGCTCCCTGTTCAAGTAAAGCACTCAATTCATGTGCGGGGGCGCGGCTAGCCGCGCCCCCGCGCCGTTTGCTGAGGAAAAATGACAAGAGCAACGGATGTTCGGACGCTCAGCGTCGACCTGTACTTCCTGCCGGTGCAGACACGCGTCCCACTCAAGTTTGGGCCAGAGACGCTCACATCAGTCACCTGTGCGCGTGTGCGACTGCGCGTCGCCAGCCAGGGACGCGTCGCCGAGGGGTGGGGGGAGACGCCTCTCAGCGTGCAATGGGTCTGGCCGAGCGCACTGACCTACGATGAGCGGCATCGCGCGCTCAAAGACTTTTGCCTGCGCCTGGCGCAAGCCTGGGCCGCCTTCCCCGTCTCAGGCCATCCGCTCGAGGTCGGCCATGACTTTCAGGAGCAGGCGCTGCCTGGCCTCTTGCAGGAGTTTAACTCGGAGCGCCAGTCCGCCGAGCCTATGCCCTGGTTGGCGGCTCTCGTCTGTTGCTCGGCCTTCGATATCGCTCTACACGATGCCTTCGGCGCCATGCACGGGCGCCCGATCTATGAGATGTATGGCCCCCAGTATATGAGCCGTGATCTGTCGGCTTTTATCACCCCTGCCGATGGTTCAGCGGTGAGCTTTGTGGGCCGCTATGTGCAGGATTACCTGGCGCAGCCTGCGCCAGCGGTCATGCGCGCCTGGCATCTCGTTGGTGGACTCGATCCGCTCAGCACGAGCGAGCTGAAGGGGGACGAACCGCAGGATGGCTACCCCGTCCTCCTCTCAGACTGGATCGCCCGCGACGGCCTGCGCTGTCTCAAGGTGAAACTGCGCGGCAACGATGCTGTCTGGGACTATCAGCGCCTGGTGAGCGTGGGGACAATCGCCCTGGCTCATGGCGTTGACTGGCTGACAACCGATTTCAACTGCACGGTGCTGGATCCTGCCTATGTGACTGCCATTCTCGATCGGCTGGTCGCGGAGCATCCCCGCATCTATGGCATGATTCTCTACGTTGAGCAGCCGTTCCCCTACGACCTCGAGGCCAACCGCATTGATGTCCATGCTGTCTCGGCGCGCAAGCCGCTGTTCATGGACGAGAGCGCGCACGACTGGCGGCTGGTGAAGCTGGGGCGCATGCTGGGCTGGACGGGCGTTGCGCTGAAAACGTGCAAAACGCAGACGGGCGCGCTGCTCACCCTCTGTTGGGCCAAAGCCCACGGCATGACGCTGATGGTGCAGGACCTGACCAATCCCATGCTGGCGCAGATACCGCATGTGCTGCTGGCTGCCTATGCCGGGACGATTATGGGCGTCGAAACAAACGCCATGCAGTTCTACCCCGATGCCTCGTTGGCCGAAGAAGCTGTCCACCCTGGCCTCTATCGCCGCCGCCTGGGCAACGTTGATCTCTCCAGCCTGCACGGCCCGGGCTTTGGCTATCGGTTGGCGGAGATCAAGCGCACGCTGCCACAACCGGTTGCCACGTTCGGTAAGGAATAGGGGAACACGATATGAATGGACGCCAACGCGTTGCAGCGCTGCTGGCAGGCGAGCCAGTGGACCGGCCTCCCGTCATGCCCATTCTGCACTCAGGATATGCCACAGCCCTTGACGTGCCCCTTGGCGCGTTCTACACTGGCGCAGCCGTGATGGCCGACGTCATGGTGCGCGGCTGCCGCATGTTCAACTTCGACGGCGTGCAGCTTTCGATGGGCGTCACCGGCGAGGCCGAAGCCCTGGGCGCGGCCATGGAACAGCCGCCTGACGGCGCGCCGCTCCTGCGCCAGAGCCTGCTGGCTGATCTTGGTCAACTCATACAGGTACACAGGAGTCTTCATCGTGCTAACTACGAAGAAGGTGAGGTTCGGCATTCTGGGTGGGGGCATGATTGCCCACTATCATCAGCAAGCGATTGCCGCCAACGCTGATCTGGGGGCGCAACTGGTGGCCGTGGGCGACGCTGATCGCAGCCGTTTTGCTGAGATCGAGGCGCGTATGGGCGTACCCTGCGCAACCCCCGATGAGATCATGGCCAATCCCGACATTGACGTCGTGTGCGTGTGCACCCCCAGTGGATTCCACGCTGCCAACGCCATCGCCGCCGCGCGCGCTGGCAAGCATGTTCTTCTCGAAAAGCCGATGGCGCTCAACCTGGCCGAAGCCGACGCGGCCATCGCCGCCGCCGAACAGAACGGCGTTCTCCTGGCTGTCGTTCTGCAACGCCGCGCCGATCCCCTCTTTCGACAGGTGAAGCAGGCGATCGACAGCGGATTGATGGGCGATTTGACGCTGGGCATGGTGACCATTCCCTACTACCGCTCCGCCGCCTACTACGCGCAGGCGGCCTGGCGGGGCACCTGGTCGCTGGACGGCGGAGGGGTGCTCATGAACCAGGGTATCCACCTGGTTGATCTTTTGGTCTGGTACATGGGCGACCCCACCAGCATTCGCGCCTACGCCACCCGGCTGCACCGCAAGATCGAGACGGAAGACACGCTCACCGCTACCCTGTGCTTCGCCGGCGGCGCAATGGCGACGATTGCTGCAACGACAACGACCGCCCCCGGCTTCCCGCACCGTGTCGAAATCTATGGCACAAAGGGCGGCGTGCAGCTCGAGGGCGAAGCGCTTATTCGCTGGGACCTGGCAGAGGGGGCTCAGCCGCCGGTGCAGGCGGCGCCGACGCTCAACAGTGTAGCCGCCGGCGCGGGCGGCGATCCGCGTGGCATCTCTAGCGACGGGCATATTGCCATTGTGCGCAATTTCATCCAGGCGCTGCGCGGCGAGAGTCCCTTGCTCGCTGATGGTCGCGAGGGACGCCGCGCCGTGGCGACAATCCTGAGCATCTACGATGCGGCAGGGCTGCAGAGAAGCTAGACGGCATGGTTGGTTAACACCTACACCCTCAGGGTTTCCAAAACCCTGGGGGTGTACGTGTATGCAGGTGTAGATTGTACATTTTGTGCTTGACAAACAGCCAGTGACATACTACACTGACAGCGCAGCAAATCCTCTTCCCGCAAGGAGCACGTCCAACCACAATGCGCAAGATACGGCTGGGTAAGACCAACCTCATGGTCTCAGAGTTGGGCTTCGGCGGCATTCCCATCCAGAGATTGAGCAGCGATGATGCGATACATGTTGTGCAGCGGGCGTTGGATCTGGGCGTGACGCTCATCGATACGGCCAACGGCTACACGAACAGCGAAGAACGGATTGGCAAGGCTATTGCCGGGCGTCGCGACCAGGTGACGCTGGCAACCAAGAGCGGCGCACGCAGCCTGGCGGCCTTCCGCGAGCATGTGTCGCTCAGCTTCCAGCGTCTGGCTGTCGACCACATCGACCTGTTGCAATTCCACAACGTCAGCGACGAGGAACACTATCAGCAGATAGTCGCTCCTGGTGGGATGCTCGAGTATGCACAGGCGCTCAAGGCTGAAGGGCGCATCGGTCACATTGGCGTTAGTTCGCATAACCTGGACATGGCCTGCAAGCTCGTCGCCAGCGGGCGCTTCGAGACGCTGATGTTTCCCTTCTGCGTTGTCACGCCTGAGCCGGAAGATAAGCTCATCCCCCTCTGTCGCGAGCACGATGTGGCCTTCATCTCCATGAAGCCGATGGGCGGCGGCATGCTGGACAATGTGACGCTGGCCTTCAAGTATCTGCGCCAGTTCCCCGACATCGTGCCGCTGGTCGGTATCCAGACGGTACGGGAGATCGAGGAGATCGTCGGCATCATGAATGGGCCGGCCGGCATGACCGCTGAAGAGCGCGCCGAAGCTGAGCGCATTCGCTGCGAGTTGGGCAGCCGCTACTGCCGCAGTTGCGACTATTGCCAGCCCTGCCGCGAGGGGATCGGCATCTCAACCGTGCTGCGCTTCCGCAGTGCGATCAAACGTTTTCCGGTGCAGCGCTTCTTTGGCGAATGGGGCAAGGCGCAGATCGCCAAGGCCGAGAACTGCACCGAGTGCGGCGAGTGCGAAGAGCGCTGTCCCTACCATCTGCCGATCAGGGAAATGCTCAAAGAGAATGTTGTCTGGTATCACGGGCAAGCCAAGAGCTGAAGCCAGAGTAATAAGCGTTGCCGGGGACAGCGATTATTCCCGAAGTGCTTCGGTAATCTCCGGAGATTACGCGCCAGGGGCAGCGCGGGACTAAAGTCCGCTCCTAAGCCCAAGTTTTCCAGAGGCAGTCGCTTAGAAGCCGAATTCATTCGAGCGCATCCCATTCCCACATTGCGGCGTTGGGTACGGGTTACGGAACCATTGAGTTATCGGACAGGGTGCATAACATACATCAATCGTGGGGGTAAGAGAATGGGTCATTCATTTCATAACAAGATTCTGCGCGTGAACCTGAGCAACGGAACAATAAGCATCGAAGAGCCGGGGCATGTCTATTTGCGGCGCTATCTGGGCGGCTGGAATATCATCGCCGACGTCCTGCTGCGTGAGGTGCCCAAGGGCGCCGATCCGCTTGGCCCCGATAACAAGCTCATCTTCGCCCCCGGCGTTCTGACCGGGCTGCCCTTCTCCGGCGCATCGCGCAACGCTGTCGGCGCCAAGTCTCCGCTGACGGGCGGCTTCGGCGCAGGCGAAGTGGGCGGGCTGTGGGGCGCTGAGTTCAAGCGCGCCGGCTTTGATGCCCTGATTGTCGAGGGCGTCTCGCCGAAACCCGTCTACCTCTGGATCAAGGAGGGCAAGGCTGAGCTGCGCGACGCCGGCCATCTCTGGGGCAAGGACACCAAAGCGACGAGTGAAGCGCTCGAAGCAGAACTGGGCGACACACACGTCGGTATTGCCATGATTGGCCCGGGCGGCGAGAATCTGGTGCGCTATGCCTGCATCATGAACGAAACCAAAGACGCGGCCGGTCGAACCGGACTGGGCGCGGTCATGGGCTCCAAGAAGCTCAAGGCCATTGTCGCCCGCGGCGCACAGTCGCTGGAAACTGCTGCGCCGGACAAGCTGCACGAGCTGGCTGTCTGGATGAGCAAGGGCGTTCAGGCCGGCGAGCTGGCGGCATGGGCGCATACCAACGGCACCGGCGCACACCTGGAGAATGCCATCTTGACCGGCAATCTGCCTATCCGCAACTTCCGCGATGGCGAGTTCCCCGCCGCCGCCGACATCAGCGCCAACACGATCCTGGAGAAAATCGGCGTCAAGATGGAAGGGTGCTGGGCCTGTACCGTGCGCTGCAAGAAGGTCGTCAAAACGCAAGCGCCGCACTTTGTCGACCCCATCTACGGCGGCCCCGAATACGAAACCATCGGCGCGGTCGGCTCATGTTGCGGCATCGGCGACATGGAGGTCATCTCCAAAGCCAACCAGTTGTGCAACGCCTATTCATTGGATACTATCTCGCTCGGTGTGACGATTGCCTTTGCCATGGAATGCTACGAGAACGGGCTGTTGACCAAGGACGACACCGATGGCATTGACCTGCGCTTTGGTAATGGGGATGCCCTGCTGGCCATGATCGAGAAGATCGCCTATCGCAAGGGCTTCGGCGCTGTCCTGGCCGAGGGCTCAGCGCGTGCTGCGCAGCAGATCGGCAAAGGTTCAGAACGCTTTGCCATGCAGGTCAAAGGCCAGGAATACCCCATGCACGAGCCGCGCTTCAAGCGCGCGCTTGCTATCTCCTACGCCTTGTCGCCCACCGGCGCCGACCACTGCCACGCCCTGCACGATTCGGACCTGGGCAACACCACCGAAGATGGCATGCTGGCCTCGGCCGAACTGCGCAGCATGGGTGTGCTCGATCCGTTGCCTGTCAGCGACCTCAGCCCGGCTAAGGTGCGCGCTACGATCTACAAGACTGTCTTCCTTGCCATGGGCAACTGCGCCTGTCTGTGCTCGTTTGTGCCCTGGTCGCTGATGCAGTCGGCCGAGTTGATTCGCGCTGCCACCGGCTGGGACATGAGCGACTACGAGCTGATGAAGGTGGGCGAGCGCGCCCTGGCCCTGGCCCGCGTCTTCAATACCCGCGAGGGCTTCGTCAGCAAGGACGATTACATCGCCGAGCGCACCTATGGCCCCACCACCGATGGCGCGCTGGCCAGGGGCGGCATCGATCGCAAACTGCTGAAAAAGGCCATCAAGACCTACTATAGCATGATTGGCTGGAAGCGCAACGGCGTGCCAACCAAAGAGAAGCTGCAAGAGCTGGATGTCGCCTGGGCCGCCAGGTACGTCTAGTATGAACATGGCCGGCAGATCCCCGATGTCTCGATGAATCTTTGTGCAATGGTCCGGTAACTCCGGAGATCGCGGGTTGAAACAAGCGCGGGACTGAAGTCCGCTTCTAAGCCCAAGTTTTGTAGGCCAGGGCTTAGGAGCCGAATTCATTCGAGCGCACTCCATTTCGCGTTTTTCGGCTGCAAGGACGGGTTACTGCGCTATTGTGCAGGAGTTCATGAAGACATCGGGTATCCTGAGCCTTGTTTTCGACGATGTTTGCCACCACGAATGGGGACTGGGCAGAAAATGGAAAAGCACGCACAGCCCGCTGCGAGCACAGATGCGCCGAAGAAGAGGACGCCCATCCCTTCTTTCGTCGAGATCAAGGCGCGCGGCGGCAAGGTGACGATGATCACCGTCTACGACTACCCGTTTGCCCGTCTGGTTGACCGGACGCCGGCGGAGCTGATTCTGGTTGGCGACTCGTTGGGCATGGTCATCCAGGGCAACGAGCAGACGATCCCGGTGACGCTCGACGAAATCATCTACCACTGCAAGGCGGTGCGTCGCGGCGCGCCCAACACGCTGGTGGTGGGCGACATGCCGTTCATGAGCTACCAGGTTAGCCCCGAACAGGCGCTGACCAGCGCCGGACGCGTGATCAAGGAAGGCGGGGCCGACTGCATCAAAATGGAAGGCGGCGAGTACTTCGCCCCCTACGTGTACAAGATCGTCAAGGCCGGCATACCCGTGATCGGGCACATCGGCCTGACGCCGCAGAGCGCCTCAGCGCTGGGCGGCTTCCAGGTGCAGGGGCGCACCAGGGAGCAGGCCGAACAGCTCGTCGCTGACGCTATGGCGTTGGACGCGGCGGGCGTGTTTGCCATGGTACTCGAGTGCATCCCGGCCGGGGTTGCAACGGTGATCACGGCAGCAGTGAAGGCGACGACCATCAGTTGTGGGGCCGGGCCGCATGCCGATGGCCAGAATCTCAATGGCTACGACCTGCTGGGCCTCTTCGAGAAGTTCACGCCCAAGTTCGTTAAGCAGTACAAGTCGCTTGCGCCCGAGATCATTGCCGGCTACAGCGCCTTCGTCGAAGACGTGCGCAGCGGCGCCTATCCGGGGGCGCAGCACAGCTTCACCGGCGGCGAGAAGATCAGCCAGTTGTATCCGCCGGAGTTGGGATAGCATGAAACTCTTCAACCGAGAGCAAAAGCAAGAGCAGCCTGCCCCGCACAAACCTGACAACATGTTGGCGATGGTGGCGCTCAGCGAAGCCCGCCTGCCTGATCCAGTCGCCTTTTGCGATTACCTGCGTGAACACTGGCCCGACATGCCTTCCCCTGCTGAGGTGTACATAGGGGGAGAAGGCAAAGACGTGCCCG
The DNA here is from genome assembly GCA_964402955.1 of uncultured Ktedonobacterales bacterium. Classification (GTDB taxonomy): domain Bacteria; phylum Chloroflexota; class DTOL01; order DTOL01; family DAOUCN01; genus CAYOEZ01. The sequence continues at coordinate 20,792 of CAYOEZ010000027.1, forward strand.
TTTTGCATTTCACATTGGGCGGTGCCGTGTGTTTCATCGGTCTACTATCTGTGCCTATTCCCTGGAGCGAACTCAATGGGCCGTGCGAAACAGCTTGGTATTGGCCAGAAGCTGTCACGCAGATGAAGGCACACCGTGCCCATTTGATCATCAACGTTAAGCATCCGGGTAGAACGCGTGTTGAGCTAGCGCTTATCCTCACGCGGATTGCAGCCGCTGCCGCAGAAGCAACACAGGCCGTGGGCATCTATTGGGGAGCAGGCACACTGGTTCAGTCCCGTGCCAGTTTTGTTGAGCAGGCTCACGCCGCTTCCGAGGACGATCTACCCCTATTCTTGTGGATTGACTTTCGCGTTTGGGCAAACTCAGACAGCACTGTTACCTTAGTCACTGAAGGAATGGACGCCTTTGGTCTGATGGAGATGGAGTTTGTCGAGGCAAAGATAAATGCACGCAGTCTGATGGATCTGGCCTTCAATATAGCCCACTATCTGCTGACCAGTGGCGCCGTGATCCGCGACGGCGATACCGTCGGCATGAGCACTGAGCAGAAGCTGCGCGTGCGCTATCAATCGTCCATCTGGGAAAGGCCGGGAAGGGTTTATCGCATAGAACTGTCGTAAGTGGGGAGCCTGATATTCGCTGCAGAACAGGTCAATGCCAACCCGCGCTTTGGCAGTAGGTCAGGCATCCTTGTCTGACGGCATGAAAGCCCGTCAGGCAAGGATGCCTGACCTACCCATACATGAGAGAGGACATCACATGGCTGAACAGGAACGACACAGCGCCCAGATCACCGAAGGCATCACGCGCGCCACGCACCGCTCGCTCTTCTACTCGATGGGCTGGCAGCCCGAGAGCCTGAAGAAGCCGTTGGTGGCGGTTGTCAACTCCTTCAATGAGCTGATCCCCGGCCACATCCACTTGCAGTCCTTGTGCCAGGCCATCAAGCTGGGCATCGCCGAAGCGGGCGGCACACCGCTCGAATTCCCCTCGATTGCCGTCTGCGATGGTCTTGCCACCGGCCACGCCGGCATGCGCATGCCCATGATCAGCCGCGAGCTGATTGCTGACTCGATCGAATTGATGGTCACGGCGCATGCCCTGGATGCGATGGTGCTCCTGACCAACTGCGACAAGATCACGCCGGGGATGCTGATGGCCGCGGGCCGGCTGAACATCCCGGCCATTCTGGTCAGCGGTGGGCCGATGGATACGGGCTGCATGCGCGGCGAGCGCGTCTGCTACACCGATTTGATCGAGGCCGAAGCCTCCGTCAAGAAGGGGCAGATGAGCGGCGATGACCTGGCCGAGTTCGAGTTTACGGCCAACCCCGGCGCCGGTTCCTGCGCCATGATGGGCACAGCCAACACCATGAACATGCTCACCGAAGCCCTGGGCATGACGCTGCCCGACGGCGCGCTGATTCCAGCGCCGTTTGGCGCACGCGTGGCGCTGGCGCGGCGCGCAGGCATGGTGATCATGGATCTCTACCGCCACAAGCTGCTGCCGCGTGACATCATGACCATGGCTGCATTTGAGAATGCCATCGCTGTGGACATGGCCATTGGCGGCTCCACCAATACCACGCTGCACCTGCCCGCCATTGCGCACGAAGTTGGCATCGAGCTCACTATGGACCACTTCAGCCGCATTGCGGCGAAGACGCCGCACCTGGTGCTGCTCAAGCCTGCCGGCAAGTACTTCGCGCGCGACATGTACGAAGCGGGCGCCATTCCGGCGCTGATGAACGAGATGAACAGCCACGGCCTGTTGCATGGCGACGCCCCGACGGTGACAGGACGGACCATCGCCCAGAACGTCGCCGGGCGCAAGATTCGCAACGAGGACTGCATTCACCGCGTTGAGAAGCCACTCAGCCCGCGCGGCGGCCTGGCTATCCTGCGCGGCACGATGGCGCCCGATGGGGCGGTGGTGAAGAGCGCGGCGGTGGCAAAGGAGATGCTGGTGCATCGCGGCCCGGCGCGTGTGTTTGATCAGGAGGAGCCGGCAGTCGAGGCCATCTTCAGCGGCGCCATCAAGCCCGGCGATGTGGTGGTGATCCGCTACGAGGGGCCGAAGGGCGGGCCCGGCATGCGCGAGCAGCTCATGCCGACATCGGCTATCATCGGCATGGGGCTGGGCAAGTCAGTGGCGCTGATCACCGATGGCCGCTTCTCCGGCGCCACGCAGGGCGCGTGCATCGGCCACGTCACGCCCGAAGCCTATCTGGGCGGCCCCATCGGCCTGGTGCAAGAGGGCGACATGATCAGCATCGATATTCCCAACGGCAGCGTTGACCTGCTGGTTGAGGCAGACGTTCTTGAGACTCGCCGCGCGGTGTGGACGCTGCCTGCGCATACGCAGTTGCCCAAAGGCTCGCTGCTGGAGCGCTATCGCCGCCAGGTGGGGACGGCCATGCACGGGGCGAGGTCTGAGTAGCCCAGAAACGCAGAAACCCCCGTGGTCTCCGAGGCCACGGGGGTTTGGTAGTGTCTACTCCACCTTGAAATACGGTTCGAGGACTTTGAGCGAGGCCTGGCGGGCCTTGACGGCCAACTCCAGCGAATCCCACGCCCAATACTCGGGACGGAACAGTTCGACCGAGCAGAAACCGTTGTAGCCGATGCCCTTCAGGCGAGCACAGATGTCGCCGAGCGGAATGACCCCCTCGCCCGGCAGCAGGCGATGGCTGTCGGTCATCGCTTCCTTGGGAATGGCCTCCATGTCGTTCAGGTGGAAGGTGCAGATCTGCGCCGGATCAAGGAGGTCGATCTCGCTGACCTGCCCGCCGCCGCCGTAGAAATGGCAGGCATCGAAGTTGACGCCCACGTTCTGGCGCGCTGCCGTGCGAATGATCTCATTTGCCCCGCGTGGGGTGCGCACCGAACACCAGGAGAAACCCAGGAACTCGAAGGCCAGGTTGACGCCGTGCGGCCTGGCGATGTCGCTCAGCTCGCGCAGCACGCTCACGTACTCCTGCACGACCTTGTCCCAGGGGAAGAACTGCTCGCCGGCCGCCGGCTGCGGCGTCGGGCTGGGAACGACGACCAGAACGTGGCAACCGATGTGCTTGCACAGTGTGCTGAGCGTGCGGCAGCGTTCCTTGATCGCCTGGAACTCCGCGCCGCGGAAGCCGATGAACTCAATCGAGTTCATCGCTGTCGGTAGCACCTTGTGGCGGGCCAGGAGCGCGGCCAGGTCGGCCGGGGTATGGTCGAGCAGATAGTGATCAACCTTCGCGCCCCAAAGCTCCAGCGCGCCGTAGCCGGCCCGGTCGCTGACCGTAATGTCGGTGACCAGGTCAGATTTCATGCTCGTTGCGCCATGATAGGCAAGCTTCATACGCAGATTCCTCCTCAGTGGTTACACATCCTCTCAGCAGTGACACGACGCCAACGGCCAGACCATACCACACCATACAAACCATGTCAAGCTGCTTGAAAAGGCCCGGCCAACGTGCTACAATCGCGCCGATACGCACTCATCCAGCCCTCTCGAGGAGCAGATAGAATGGCACAGTCCTATTTCGTCTACGTTGGTACATTCACGGACGCACGCCATGGCGGCAAGGGAAAAGGCGTCTATGTCCTGCGCCTGAACGGTGCGACTGCTGCTCTGGAGCGTATGAGCATTGCACGAGGAGTGCTCAGCCCCGGCTTTCTCGCCTTTGCGCCCGACCACAGGCATCTGTACGCCGTCAACGAGGTCAACGAATTCAACGGCAAGCCCGGCGCAGCGCTGACGTCGTTCGCTGTTGACCAGACATCGGGCGACCTCACCGTGCTCAACCGGCAAGCGGAGCCAGGCCCTGGTCCCTGCTATGTCAGCCTGGACAAGACCGGCACGTGGGCGCTGGCGGCAAACTACCAGGGCGGCAGCGTGGTAATTCTACCTATTCTGGCCGGCGGCAAGCTGGGCGCGCCCACGTCGTTTGTGCAACACAGCGGATCAAGCGTGAACAAGAGCAGGCAGGCAGAAGCCCATGCCCACTCGATTATTGTCGACCCCGGCAACAGCTTTGCCCTGGCAGCTGATCTTGGCATGGACAAGGTCGTCGTCTACCGGCTGGATGGCGTGAAAGGCGCGCTCACGCCGCACAATCCGCCCTCGATCGCCATGAGGCCCGGGGCCGGCCCGCGCCACATGGCCTTCCACCCCGGCGGGCGCTATCTCTACGTCGCCAACGAGCTGGACTCGACGGCCAGCGTGGTTGAGTGGGACGCGGCGCACGGCATGGGCCAGGAACTATCTCATTGCAGCACGCTGCCCCCGGACTTCAGCGGCGTCAGCTATCCGGCAGAGATCCAGATAGCGCCGTCTGGCCGCTTCGTCTATGTCTCCAATCGCGGGCACGACAGCATTGCTATCCTCGCCGTTGAGGACGGAGGCAAGACGCTGCGCCCCGCCGGCTACGCGTCCACGCAGGGCAAGTGGCCGCGCCATTTCGGGGTCACGCCGGATCGGAGCATGCTGCTAGCCGCCAACGAGCGTTCGGATACGATTGTCAGCTTCTGGATTGACCAGGCCAGCGGCCAACTCACGCCTTCAGGTCAGATGACGTCCGTGCCCACGCCGGTGTGCGTGCGCTTCATGGCTGTGGCATAGTACTGAGATGGCAGCGCGCAAGTGGCCGGTATCGGCATGGCCGTGCTTGCCCTGGGCCAGAACAGCGGGATGTTCATTGGGCCGGTCATGTTTGGGAAACTGCTCGAAACGATGAGTTGGACGGCGGCTGGCTATCCCCTCATTCCGGTTTGTGTGGTGGGGATTTGTGCTGCGTGGCTGGTCAAGGTACGCTGAGCAAGAGGGGAAAGGGCAAACTCGATGCCGCCGAAACCCCAGGTGCTGCATTTCTGGGCCAACGTCTCCAGCGACAGATCCGCCCACTGCCCGGTGAACAGGGTCACTGCTCGTGCCATCGTAGACCTCCTCGTGTGATAAGAGATATGACGACGATCGTGAGAATCTCGTACAAAACGGTGACCGTCTGCTGCGCGCCAAATAGATTGGCAATCGCCGCCCATCCGGCCAGATAGCCCAGGGCAGGCAAAGCGATCAACAGCGTATCCGGCCGGCTGCGGCGCTTGATGCTATACCAGTAGCGGAGCATGAGCGCGCCGCTGACCAGGAACAGGATGAGATCGTGGACATAGCAATGGGCGCTGATAAATAGGCTGCCGGTTATGATCATTGCCCACTGCAGGTCGAAGCCCGGAGTCCCCGACCGCCAGGCGCCGCGCCAGGCATACAGGACCAGGACCAACGCCAAAGCGACGCCAATTAGCCACAGGATCATGATACGAGACGCGTCGTCCGTCTGGGCCCAGAAGAGCAGGAAGCCACGCCAGGTGTGCATCAGGCGCGGATGAATACCATACATGTCTCCCCAACTTGACGCAGCAAACAGCAGGCGTACGTAGCTCACCAGGCCGTGCCAGCCCACAAGAACGTAGGATGTGATCAGCAGCCCAGCGCTGGCCGCGGCGAGCCCGGCCAGGGCTTGCGCGCGACGCTTCCAAAGCAAAACGAGAACCGGGATCACCAGAAAATACGGCTTTATCAGGAGCACGGCCAGCCAAAGTCCCCCCACCCGGTCTTTGCCCGCTTTGAAAGAGCGCCAACTGCCGAGAAACGCGGCCACCAACAAAAAAGACAACTGTCCCTGCAGCACCACAATCGATACGGGGAAGAAGATCAGGATCAGCACGAGACCATAGACCTGGGCCCGCCGGCTCAACTCACTTATGGTCGAAAGGAGCAGGGCACAGGCGATGCCCAGAAGAATAAGGTTGAGCACTCCCCACACGACATAGGCGGCCTGCAGAGGGAGCAGCGCAACCGCCACCATAGGTATGGTGGTGAACGGTGGGCTGAAAAAAGGCAGAAGCTGCGACTGCTCACTCATCTCCGGCACAGCCCGGCGCTGCCAGGCATACTGCGCCTGCAGATCGTAGAGATCGGCGCCCGCGCGATTGAGCACCATCTGTCCTGCCGTGTAGAAGGAGCGGAAGTCGGTTCCGATGATGAAGTTGCGTGTTCCCTGAGCGTGGGAGAGGAAAATTATGAGGACGACCATGGTTATCACAAAGAACAGGAAGATGACCACCACGCCGAAGCGGCGCCTGATCGCCCCCACCTCCACAAGATGCGAACTTGTCTGCATGCTATCCCCCTTCATGTATCCCACAATGTGCCTTATCGGATACATGCTACCTGTGCTCGCCACTCACCAAGCTTGAGCGTTTGCTATGACCTGGTCGCGACAGGCGGCTGCGCGTCGGCATACGGGGCAGCGGGCAGAGGCCTATCCAGAAGGAAAGCTCGGATGGCCGACAGATAGAGATCGGGTTGGTCGAGGGAGATGGAATGCCCTGCATCCTGGATAAAGGCGGCGCCTGCCCCGACCGCAACCGCGAGCAGCGCAAGTACCCACCCCGCAGTACGGCGACGACGTGTCATGGCTCATATCCTGTTTGGCGATATGCCAGTCATGGTGCAACGATGGGAGACGCATAGAAAAGCATAAGCACCACGCCCGCAGCCGCACTTGCCAGCAGCAAGAGCCGGTTGGAGCGGTTCTGCTGGCCTACCACGGCGATCATGAGCGGCGCCACCGTATACCATGCAAAACCGCCGCCAAAGACCAAGAAAAGATAGATAAACGTCATCACACCCCAGGACGCAATTGCCTGTGGCCAATCGCTCCTCTCTCGAATCAGCCTGACCACAGCAACGGCTAGAAGCAGGACAAAGACAGCGTTGAGAGCGTAGGGGAGGAAGAGAGAAACAGATTGACTTGCCTGTGAGCTCTGCGTGACAGCATCCAGGATACGTGTCAACCCCTCGCGTAGCACATAGAATACCGGATTGGGCATCGCCGCCCGCAGGGCAGAGCCAGCGCTCCCCTCCTGCGCCGGCGACTGGACGAACGGCCAGAAGGGCAGGTAAAGAGCGGCCGCCGCTAGCGCCGTAACCACCGCCATCTGTAGAGCGACCCGCGCAGCCGCTCGCCACGTTTTTTCCTTGAGCAGCACGACCACGCCGGCAAAGAGCAGCAGGATCGCGGTGATGTATTTGACAAGGACTGACACAAGCAGAACGGCCACACCCAGAAGCCGCCGCTTGGACGTGAGCAGAAGCAGACCGGCAAAAGCGAAGGCCATCATGATGCCATCGTTGTGCCCGCTGCCGGCTGTCTCGATCAGGATCAACGGGTTCCAGGCATAGAGCAGCAGCGCCGAGAAGCCATCGCTGCCGCCAATGCGTCGTGCCAGCACATAGACGAGCATGCAGTTGATCAGGTGGGCGATACCCGCGACAAACTTGAACGCCAGCGCCGTCACGAGAACACTCTGGCCGGCAAGAGCAGTGATCCCCGCCGAGAGCAACGTCCAGGCCGGGCCATAATGTGTTGTGTCGCTGCGCCAGAAGACATAGGCGAACAGATTGTCGCTCCCCACAGCGCTGGCCGTCACCGCGTAGGGGTTGAGGTGATAGGTGGACGCCATGCGGCCAAAGATGGCGTAGGCATAGACGTCTGACGATAGCACGGGCGGCATGACAAACACCATGCCGGCAGTAAAGAGAAGAGTGAAGGCAATAATCGCATAGAGCAGGCGACGACGGGTCACAAGGGAATGGCAGCGGCGCGCCACATCTTCGCTCATGATGTAGACAGCCCAGAGCAGGACAATCAGTATTCTGGCTGCCGTGGCAAAGGCGTCAGGAGCAAGGATCAGCGATGGGTAGGGCCAGAGCCTGCTGAACAGCGCAACCGATTCCAGGCTGAGGCCCGGCGGCGCATCGTACCCTGCCGGGAAATTCGTGAACAGGACGATGAACGCGATAAAGAGGCCCAGCAGGGCAACGCCCGCCAAGATGAATTGGTTGGTCAGTCGCCGTTCTGCTGCGGCCACGGGATCTGTTGCAAGATGGGCAGGTTGTGGCATTGTTGTCATAAGCGTCTGTGCAGACTCACTGCTTGCGCCTTACAAAGAGGGACTCGATCGCTCCGCTGTACACCTCTTGCCAATCCGGCGCCCCGCCAAGCACGACAGCCAGCGGGCTGAACTTATCCATCAAGACCAGATCGATATTGTACTGATCGAGCACAGCACGCCAGGTCGGCTTCAGGTAGGTGACCTGGACATACTTGTCAACAAACGCGTCGCCGTACACGTCGGGCCGTCCGTCGATGAACACGCTGCGCTGCGGGTAGAGGTGGTAAACGAGATAGCCGCCCCATTCGTAGAGATTGAACAGGTTGCCCGACAGGTTGTGCTCACGCAGGTACTGTAGCGCGCCTGCCGGATACGTCGTCGCACTCGGCTCGCGCCCAAACTGGAGCGTCTGGGACTTAGCGGCGTCGTTGCCAAGAATCAGCACGGTCACAAGCACAACGGGCCATGTCAGCGCCAGAATGCGCCGGCTGCGCCATGTGTCCAGCGTTCGCTGCAAGACGGGCGCGACCGCCTGCAGGCGCGCTCCCAGCAGCGGTATGACCACAATCGCATAGAGAGCGATGTGCCGCCCCGAGCGCAAGGCAAGGAAGGTCAGCATGACAATCCAGAGCGTATCAGTGACCCCCAGGGGGCGATGGGTGAAGCCAATCAACATCGCCAGTATCAGGCTGGCGGCAAAAATGAGATAATAGGTGAGGTGGAAGTCTGGCGACTGCCACTCGTTGAGGTACATCATGGAGGCATTACCCGCGCCTGCGTAGGAGAACGGGTATGTCAGCGCCGTCAACCCGTGCGGGTTCAGGAGTGTTGCCAGCACACAGAGTACAGCCACAATGAGCAGCGGCCGCAAGGGCGCGACCGGCCTGCGCAGCCACGTCTCCAGTGCTTGCCCGGCAACGGCCAGGCCCACGAGCGCCAGGCCAATCGCATAGCCGCCGTGGAGATTGACCCAGAGGGCAAAGAGCGGCGGCAGCAGATACAATGGTTTCGCCTTGCCCTGCCGGTAGAGCGTCAGCACGAGCGCACAGGCGGCAAGCAACAGCGTTGTCACACCCTGGGGGCGCACGTTGATGGATCCCGCGGACATGCCAAAGCTCCAGGCCATGAGCAGAATTGCCCCCAATTCACCGACGCCCCAGCGGCGACAGGTTGTGTAGACGAGAGTCCACGTCAGTCCCGTGATCAGTGCAAAGGCGACAACAAGCAACCGATAGCCGCCCAGCCGCGCCACAAGGTAAAAGAGAAGCTCACTCAGCCACTCGTGCGTCACCCAGGGCTGGCCAACGGCCGTGAATGAGTATATGTCGCTGTGCGGAAGCGAGCCTGTCTCGAAGATGTACTGGCCGGTGCGCACGTGCCAGCCATAGTCGGGGTCGGTCTGCACCAGGAAGGGGCGCACGGATACGAAGATGAGAACAGGCAGAAGGAGAAAAAGCATCACCTGCAGGCGCGGCGTCGTGAGCAAGGAACGAACTGAACGTCCCAGAGAGGTCTGGCCGGGGGGATTCTCTGCCATGTGCTTCCATCTCCGCCGTGCGCGCGACTAGCATCGCTCAAAGTGGTGCAATCTTATCACAGGCCCTGGGGGTTGTCAACCGAACGATGTGCGATGGTAGTGTATCATATTGTGTGTAAGCTGTCTTGACGGGAGAAGACAATAGGCGT
>CAYOEZ010000028.1:0-29811 GCA_964402955.1 uncultured Ktedonobacterales bacterium
TAAGTATACACATCTTAAGGTTCTGACTATTGACACGACTTAGAACATCTACTGGTGGGTCAATTGGGGCGAGCTGGCGATTGATGAAGATTAGCTAATAGATTCCGTAACCACCTTCTTGAGCCAGTGCATCGCGGGCGGCGAGCGCTCGGCTGAAGCCCGGCTTCTAAGCGCAAGTTCTGCAGAAACGGCTTAGGAGCGGACCTTCAGTCCCGCGCTTGACGAAGTCGCGAAATGACCGGGTTACGAAGGTACATTGTTATAGTTCATAAATCGCCTTCTGAGACCAAAGGTGCGCTCAAAACGCACCCTGCGGGCCACGTTGAACCCGCTTGAGCGGGTTTCCCTGTGCCTCTCCAGCGCAGGACAGGCGATCACCGGCCAATGCCTGCCGTTAGTGCAGCGATGCCAGTATCTGCTGCAAGAACGTGCGCGCCGCGCTGATGTCCTCAATCTGCTGCGGACCGCTGATCTCGCGTTCGATGGTCAGCGCGCCGTCGTAGCGCAGCGCGTGTAGCCTGGCCAGCAAGGCGGGGAAGTTGACGCGCCCCTTGCCCAGCGGCTTTTCCGCGCCCAGGCTGCGGCCATCGGTCGGATACTCGCCGTCTTTGGCGTGAACGCCGCGCACGTAATGCCCGATGATGTCGACCGCATCGACGGGATTGGCTTTCCCGTACATGAGCAAGTTGGCCGGGTCGAGGTTCACGCCTACGTTCTCCGCTCCGATGTCTTCGATCGTGCGCAGGAGCGTGACAGGCGTTTCCTGGCCAGTCTCGAACCAAAAGCTCTGCCCGTTGTGCTTGCAATAGGCAGTGATCTCTTTCAGCGCCCGCACAACGCCGACATAGTCCGGGTGATTGCCGTTTTCGGGAATGAAGCCGACGTGTGTCGTGATGCTGGCGACGCCCACCATGTCTGCGAAGTCCGATCCCTTCTTCAGCGTTACCAGTCGTTGCTCGCGTAGCGGCGCTGGCACCAGGCCGATGGTCTCTGGCCCCTCCACGAAGTTCCAGGCAACAAGCCCCGGCAAGCCGACCCAAATCGTGGTGACCTCAACGTGGTGCTCTTTGGCCGCGTTTCGCAGCCGGCGCGCCATCGCCGACGTCAGCAGGCTCTCCTGCCAGCATGACACCTGGCAGGTGGGAAAACCTAGCGACTCTACCTTTGCGAAAGCTCCCTCTGGTCCTTCTTCCAGGGCGACGAGCACACCTAATTTCATCATATTCGTCCTCTTTGTTTTTGCTGTGATGTTTCATCTCGTTGCATGACAAACGCTATGCCAACGCAACCACCTTGCCTGTCTGCAGCGACTGGCGCACGGCCAGGGCGATTTGCAGGACGCAGCGCGCCTCTGTCAGTGTGGCGACGGAGGGGGCGCGCCCTTCATTGAGACAGGCGACGAAGTAGCGGATCTCTGCCTCATAGGGATCGTCATCAGCGCAGGTCACATACTCGAGTTCTCGATCCTCGCGGCTGACAACGAGGCTATGCGTACGCGCCGCGGCGTGGGGGTCGGCCTGAATGCCGCCGCTCCGATACTCAGCGTAGCCTTTGTCGCCAAGTATGCGGAAGGTCATCGTAAACGGGAATCCCTTTGGCATCAGGAGTGATGCTTCGGCGGCGGCCTTTGTCGCGCCGAAGTCCAGCGAGGTCAATATCTGATTCCACGCGCCGTTCTCCAGTTGCCGCCCGATCGCGTAGACTGTCTTTGGCATGCCGAAGAGATAGAAGAGCCAGTCCAGGTCGTGGATGTGCAGGTCGAGCAGCGCCCCTCCGCTCAAGGCCGGGTCGGCGTACCAGCTTGACCACGCCGGCAGGCTGCCCAGCCGCGCTGCCTGCGCCATGATCGGCGCGCCCAGGTCGCCGCGCTCGATCATACCCTTGATGGCCAGGTAGTGCGGCCAGAAGCGAATCACCTGGGCGATCATCGCATGCACGCCTGCGCGCTCGACGGCGGCGATCATACGGTCTGCCTGAGGCAGCGACAGCGTTACCGGCTTCTCGGACAGGATGTGCTTGCCGGCCTGCGCGGCAGCAACGACGGCCGCTTCGTGCAGATAGGTCGGCAGACAGATATCGACCATCTCGACCTGTGGATCATCCAGAACGGGCCGCCAATCTTCATACACGTGCGCCTGCAGCGGCGCGGCCAGAGCTTCCGCCCGTTCTCGTACACTGTCGGCGACGGCGACAATGCGCGCCCCGGCGATTCTGTCATAGGCGCGTGCATGAACCTTGCCAATACCGCCGGCGCCTAGCAGACCAACCTTGATCACGTCTTTCCCTCCGTCTTGTCTCACAGCAACGCTACTTTCTCGGCGGACGCAGATTTGGCTTGTTCTGTTGGAATGAGGGCCGGGGCAATCGTGAGCAGGACAAAGCTCAGCCACAGCAGGCTAGGTCTCATTGCTTTCGCCTCCAGTTGTGGGAGTGGGGTCTCTGCCCGTAGTATAGAGCAAAACGATTTGTTCGTCAAACGCGATTGGATGAACAAACGTTCATCTTGGCTCGCCATTGCATTAATCCATTTTTCATGTTCGTACTGTATTATCCAGGATTGGTAGGCGTATTGTGTCCACGATGTGGGCGAGGCGGAGCACGAGCGAGGTCACTTGCGGGACGAATCCCCGTACAGCGGGTACTTTGCTGCAATTCCGATCTCGTACCTTTCGTTTCCGTTTGGCCCATCGATCTGCGGAGGAGACACCATGCGTCGACTGACCATGCCTCGCGTTGCTTTCTACTCGCTCATCGGCCTCACAATCGCTCTGTGCCTTCTCCTGACGCCGCGTCTAGCGCCCGCCGCTCCACTTGCAGGGGCGCAAAAATGGTCGCCCGACGGGGGTATTTCCACCCCAGCGAGCGCGACTGCTGCGGAGCTTGCCAGCGGCGTCGGGCTTGAATCTCCCAATAACATCGTTGTCATGGTTGCTGGGACAAACGTGACTGCAACCACAGGCACAAACGTGGCGATCGGCGAGGTCATCACCTACAGCGTGGTCATAACGGTCAACGACAACTCAACATATGACAGCGTTGTCTTGACGTCTACGCTCAGTGATGGCCTGGCGTTCATCACGTGCACGCAGATCACCGCCAACACCAGTATTACGACGTCGGTAACGGGCAGCTTCCCCGCGGTCTGCACCAGCCCGACCGTCATCAATAGTGGGCGTAACATCAGTTTCACCTTTGGCACGGTCAGGAACGCGAACAGCGGTAGCGGCAGCGCCGAAGCGGTCACAGTGCAATTCACGGCGGTCGTGCTGAACACCAGCGCCAACAACGCCGGCGACGTCCTGACGGCAAAAGCGCGCTGGCGGTGGAGCATTCCTACTCCGGCCGGCTACGTCGGCAGCTCAGAGAATGTGGTCATATATGAGCCGAGTCTGACGCTGAGCAAGTCGGGTAACACAGGCACGCCCCGCACGGGCCAAAACGTGGCTTTTACCCTCGAGCTTTCCAACGACAATACGGTGACCTACCCTGCAGTTGCGTATGATGTGGTTGTCACGGACACGATACCGGCCGGCATGACCTATGCCGACAACGTGACGACACTGCAAGGCAAATCTCCGGATAGCTTCATTACCGACACGGTCCGTGGCGTCATCACGGCTACCTGGAACTACGTTGCGCCAGGAGACCTGATTCGGCTGCGCTACTATGCGACCGTGAACACTGATGTCCCTGCGCGGACGGTTATCACGAACACCGCCGGCCTCGTGGCATCCAGCCTTCCGGGTTCGCCGGCGCAGCCAATCTCTTCCCATAACACGTCGTCCACCGAGCGTACCGGGTACGACGTTGGTTCGCAGGCTGACGCCTACCGGCATGACGATTACGCGATCGTGACGGTCACAACGCCCGACCTGGTCATCACCAAGAGCGACGGCGTAACCAGCGTTGCGCCGGCGGATACGCTCACCTACACCATTCGCGTGACGAATACGGGCAACTATCATGCCGACAGCGTCGTTGTCACAGAGACGGTGCCTGTCAACGCAGTGTTCCTTGCTTCTCCGCGCAGTTCCTCGGGGTGGTCGTGTGCCAACAACGCGCCCGCCGGAACCACATGCCTTTACGCGTTTTCCGGCGGCGACAATCCACTCAATGCTGGCAGCTCAGTCAGCAACCTGCGCTTCGTCGTCAGGGTCAACAACCCGGTGCTTGCGGGCGCTATCTGCCTGACCAATACGGTCAGTGTTGGCGACGAGGGCAATCACGGCGTTGACCCGACGCCGGGCAACAATACCTTCAGCGACGTCAATGATCTGTCGGGCCAGATTGATCTCACCCTTACCAAGAGAGACAGCGGCGCGCCCACCGCTGGAAAGCCGATCACGTACACGATTTCCTATACGAATCTGGGGACCACGACTGCAACCAATATCGTCCTGACTGAAACTGTGCCAGTCTCGACGTCATACAGCAGCGGTGCGCCCTGGACATGCGTTCCCTCGAGCGGCGTGTCAGACAGCGTCTGCACACGCTCCCTGCCCGACCTGACCGGAGGCGCGAGCGGCACAGCAACCTTCACTGTGACCGTTGCCAGCCCGCTGGGCAGTGGCATCGCGACATTCACCAATACAGTTTCAATTGGGGTGCCCGGCGGCGCTGATGTGAACACGAGCAACAACACAGCGACAATCATGACGGCAGTTGATGCCGCGCCTGACTTCGCTGTCACGAAGAGCGACAACGGGACGGCGACGGCGGGCAGCCAGATCGTCTATACCATCTTCTACACCAACGCCGGCAACCAGAATGCGACCGGCGTTGTGCTGACCGAAACGGTAGCGCAGCACACGACCTACAGCGGCTCCGGCTGGACATGCGCGCCGTCGAGCGCGGCGGGCAGCGTGTGTACGCGCTCGATTGGCAGTCTGGCGGGCGGTGGAGCAGGCGGATCAGCCACGTTTACTGTTACTGTCAGCAATCCCCTTGACGCTGGCGTGGCGACGATCGCCAACACGGTGAGCATCGGCGACGATAACGCCAACGGCTCTGACCCCACGAGTAGCAACAACAGTTCGACTATCACCACGACCGTCAACGCCGCGCCTGACTTCGCTGTCACCAAGAAAGACAACGGGACGGCGACGGCGGGCAGCCAGATCGTCTATACCATCTTCTACACCAACGCCGGCAACCAGAATGCGACCGGCGTTGTGCTGACCGAAACGGTAGCGCAGCACACGACCTACAGCGGCTCCGGCTGGACGTGCGCGCCATCGAGCGCGGCCGGCAGCGTGTGTACCTATGCAATCGGAGACCTCGATGGCGGTGGGACACACGGTATGGCTGCTTTCGCTGTGACCGTTGACAGCACACTACCTGCAGGCGTCAACGACATCTCCAATACCGTCAGCATTGGCGACGACGGAACAAATGGCGCTGACCCGACGCAGGGCGACGCCACAGCAACAGTCAGCACGACGGTCAACGCCGCGCCTGACCTTGCCATCAGCAAGACCGACGGTGGCGTGGGTACGACGCCCGGCGGCGAGATCCGCTACACGATCTCCTTCACCAACTCTGGCGACCAGGGAGCAACTGGCGTCGTCGTGACTGAGACAGTGCCTGCCGGCACGCTCTTCAGCGCCAGCGCCAGCAGCCCGAGTTGGGTATGTACGCCCGATGGCGGCGCGGGGCACATCTGCCGCTTGCCTATCGGCGGACTGTCGGCCAGGAGCAGCGGCGCGATCTCGTTCACGGTGACCGTGACCGATCCGGTCTCTGCTGGCCTGGCGTTTGTCTCGAACACTGTGAGCATCGGCGACGACAGGAATAATGGCGCCGATGCAACGCCTGGTGACGAGTCAGCGAGCGACACCACGCCCGTGACCAGTGCGCCTGAGATGCAGATCAGCAAGCAGGCAGACACTCTGGCTGCCCTACCTGCCAGTGTCGTCAAGTTCACGCTCAGTTACACCAATGCTGGCAACATCGGCGCATCCGGCGTCAAGGTCACTGAAACGGTCCCGGCCCTCGCCACGTTCAGTGGGAGTGACAGCACAGCCGGCTGGACCTGCAGCTCGATCAACCCGGGCGGCGTCTGCACGTTGGATGTCGGCGCGGTGAACGGACGTGGCAGCCATGGCGCCGTGATCTTCGCGGTCAAGCTCTACAACCCGATCGAGGCGCAGGCCGACCCGATCATATTATTCAACACTGCTCTTATCGGCGACGACGGCAGCAATGGCGTTGACCCCAACATGCTCAACAACGTTGCGACTTTAGGCATCGACGTGACCCCGACCAACTTCGCCAAGTTTTCGTGGGCGAACTCAGTCGGCCAGGGCTACGCCGCGCACTTCACGATTGTGCTGAGGAACACGGGCGCTGAGGCGATGCACAATGTGGTCATCTCGGACATTCTGCCGCTCAACGTGCGTTTCAGCGACGCTACGGTCGCTGTGCAGAGCGATGCGATGCCCAGCATCTTCAGCGGGTGGGCAGCCAGCGGCGGCGTTTATGACGGCAACCGCACCGTCGTGTGGAATGTAGGGGACGTGCCACCAGGTCGCTACGTGGCGATCAAGGTTCTCGTTTACGTGTATAGCGGCACTCCGGCCGGAACCGTGCTGACCAACACGGCTGTCTTAAGTGCAGGCGGCCAGCCAGCGATCACGGCGGAGTCCTGGGCGGTGGTTGTGGCGACAAGCCAGGTTCGCCCGCCCGAGCCAACAACCACGCCCGCGCCGACGCCGCCGTCGGCTCTATGCCCGGTGGGCGCTGCTGGGCGCGTAGATGTCGGCAGCGCAATCTCCTACACTGATTCTTTCGGCCATATCTGGGCGGCTGATCAGGCATACGCTCCTGGCCAAAACACCTGGGGCTACACTGCGCCCGGCTTCGTCTACTCGACGCAGCACGCGATTGCGGCCACGGATGATCCCAAGCTCTATCAGACTGAGCGCTGGTGGCCCAACAGCGGCGGCTATCGCTTCAGCGTGGCCAACGGCAACTATGAAGTGACGCTCAAGCTGGCCGAAATCTACGCCTGGGCGTCCACCGGTTCGCGTGTCTTTGCGGTTACGATCGAGAACAGCGTCGTCATGACGCACCTGGACGTTGTCCAACTCGCCGGCCAGTACACGGCCTACGATGTGAAGTTCTCTGTCACCGTGCAGGATGGTCTCCTCAACGTTGATTTCCGCTCTGAGCAGGGCAGCCCCTCGCTCAAAGCGATCATGTATGAGCGTATGGCAACCTGCGGGACGGGCGGCCCTGCCACGCCCACAGCCACGCCGCAGCCTCCCGTCTCTGCCAGCCCGACGCCCAGCGCGACGCCGGTAGCAGGCGCTGCACCGCGCTGTGCGCCGCTGCGTATCGACGCCGGCGCGACCGTCGCTCATAGCGACAGTATGGGCAGCGTCTGGCGGGCCGATCAGGGCTATGTGCGGGGCATGACTACCTGGGGCTACAAGGGGCGGAGCGCGGTCTATGGCTCCAGCGCAGCGATCGCCGCGACGAGCGATCCGCTTCTCTATCGCAGTGAGCGCTGGTGGGAGCAAAACGGCGGCTATGACGTCGAAGTTCCCCGTGGGTCCTACCAGGTGACCCTCAAGTTCGCCGAAATCTATCCCTGGGCTTCTGTCGGGACGCGCGCGTTCGACGTCAGGATTGAAGATGCTCTTGTGCTTTCACATCTGGACGTGTTTGGCCGGGCAGGTGCCAATGCAGCCTATGACGTCACGTTCACGGCCATTGTCAGCGACGGGCTGCTCAGCATCGATTTCGTCAAACAGCACGGCAGTCCGGCGCTCAACGGGCTTGTCATCACGCCGCTGGCGGGGTGTGCGGCGGGAGGGTAAGCAGGAAAGGCAGCACCCCCAAGGTCGCGGAGACCTTGGGGGTGCTGTATCTGTCGTAAGCGTTGCGTCGTTCAGCGCCGGTCGGTGGGGGCCAGTCTTGCCAGGTAGACCGCGGCCGGGTTGGTGTCAAGGCTCGCCGCGCCGTCATGGGGCACGGTCAAGGCGTTCTCTGTCATGGCATCAGTTCGGCGGCGTGCTCCATTAGCCATATCTCCACTTCCTCGAGGGTCAACTCAAAGCGATGGCCCGCCATGGCGATCCATCGTTCTGTGTGTAGCAGCATGTAGCCACCCGGGTTGTCATTGCCCCTGGCCGCCCTACTTTTCTTCAGGGTCAGGCCCGCCTGCTGTGCCCGGCGTCGCAAACGCTGTTCTCTGTTCTTTGTCTCAGTGTCCATTGTGCGTTTCCTTTTGTGAAGACCCCTTCTCATAAGCTATAATCAGGCCGTAGATAGCCATTTTTCCGCCACAAGCCACGTAGACGATTGCAGGGCCGCACCTGGCCGACGGTCGTTGTCGTCAACGCAGTGGCCGTCGTCGTCCTGTTATCTTTGTGGCCTCTTTTGGGGGCGTGAAGCCCTTAGGCCATTTCGTCTTGTCATCATACTTGGCCTCGGTCAGGTTGGCTTCGCTCGGGTTGGCCATCGTCAGGTCGGCCCCACTCACGTTGGCATTGCCCAGCTGGGTCCCGCACAGGTTGGCACCAAACAGGTCGGCCCCGGTCAGGTTAGCCCCAAACAGGTCAGCCCCGGTCAGGTTGGCGCCAAACAGGTCAGCGCCGGTCAGGTCCGCATAAATCAGGTCGGCGCCTTTCACTTGGCCCTCCGCCGGCCCAAGATCCACGCCTTGCAGGCGGGCCTTTTGCAGGTCTGCCCCCCGCAGGGTGCCCTTCCTCCCGTTCCCAGCCCAATCTTGCGCTTTCAGTATCTGCTGCTCGCGCTTTTCTGAGGCCGTTCGCTTCTGCTCGAAGTGGTACCACGATAGGCCCTGTACGTAGCCACCGATGATACCGCCCAATATTGCTGCCATGGCACCAATAAGAGCGCCTATCAGGCCGGAGAGCAGAACAGCTCTGGTTACTGAGTCTTCGTTCATTGTAGTACCTCGCGTATCACATCCCAAACGAAGGCTAAGACCGCCCCTAGGAACCTAAGCACCGGCAGAGCGCCGGTAGCTCTCCAGATCGCCCGCCGTCAGCTGGCCATGTCCTACCCCCTGCCCGTCGCACCAGCTCACGAAAGCGCGCATGTGGCCGTAGTAGGAGCGCAGCGTGTGGGGGCTTGCGTCGCCGTCTGCCACGCGCAAGCGCAGGAAGTCAGCAAAGGCCGCGTCAAAGTCAGGCGTCGCCACCTGGCCGCCCGCCGGGAGCGTCAATGCTCTATCTGCCATATCGTTACCCTGTTGCCAAGGACCAGATCACTTCATCGACGCCTTTATCCTGTCCAGTTCATCAGTGGCGAGTCTGAAGTCAGCGTTTCCGGCGTTTCGTTCAGCGAGCGCTTTCTGAAGTTCTGCCGCGCTGGATGTGTCAAGGCGAACACGCGAGTAGTGGCCTAGCCCACTCGTGAAATACACATGATGGATCGCAAAGCCGGCCGGCGGGGTTATCATCTGCGCTTCTTTGAAGAATTGCATAGCCTGCGCGGCCCCCGCGTTTGTCGTGTTCTTGTATGTGGTTCGGGCGCTTTCATCAGTCGGAACTCCCAATGCTATCACCGCGTCCAGATAGACGCCAGTTTGGTGAGCTACCTTTATGCACCAGTCGTGATACTCTTCGAGAGTCATGCTGACCGGTACCGGTGTCGCTGTTGCGGTTGGAGCGATGGGGCGCATGACACCAGCGACCTCCAGGGCAGTGATGATGACCACACTCAGGATTGCCAGCCCCCAGATGATCCAGCTGTTGTTGCTGCTCTTCGGGGATACGTCCCTGCACTGTGGGTATACTTTGGTCAATTCGTCAGCGATGCTCTTGATTGTGTCAATGCCAACCGCAACTGAACCTAGCCCGAAGCCATCCTGCCTTAGAGCGTCAATAACGCGGTCATTCAACAAAACAGGATCAGAAGGATCTCCCGCTTTGCTGGCTACAATCAGGCCATCTATCGCTTCCTGCTCTGTCCGGAGTCCTTGGATAACCTCAATACTCCAAACGACTACCAACATTGCGTCGCAGAGACCGCTGGTCATTCTCCAGAGCGTCAGTGGCATCCGCTTGGTGAAAGGGAGTCTCTTGAATCGTTCAAACGCCTTCGAGCATCCCCATGCGGCATAGTCCTTTCCTGTCTTGTTGTCGCTCTTCATTGCCTCAGTGAATGCTATCCCCCATTGTGTGAATTCCGTGAGTACTTCCTGGAGGGCTGCAATATACTGCTTCTCCTCGCCCGTTTGCCTCCCAAGAAGCCGGTAGAGCGTATCCATGTTTCCTCCCGGGCCTCCACTGTTTCCTGCACTCCAGCCCACCTGTGCTTAGTACTGGAGTTGCAAACCCTTGCTCACCGCGCCGCAATGGGGCACGGTCAGGGCGTTGTCTGCCATGGTCCCCATTCCTTGCATGAATGTGCATTCACGTAAGTGAAAATGGGGACTAAGGGAGTACTTTAGGCGTCTCTCTTGCACTCGGCATCAACATTATCGCGGGTATCGGGGCCCCGTTGATCGCTGGAGCAATAATACTCGTCGCCGCTGCTATTTCCCGCCCCCGGGCACCACCGGCGTAAAGGTCAACTTGGCTCTGTTATACTCGTCGTGGGCCAATTCTAGTAGTTCATTGCCAGCCGCCATCTCAGCATCGGCCTGGTCACACATCGCAACATCAAGTTTCTCAATGCAGGTCGCGAGCATGGAGAATTCCTGAGAATAGTGCTTGAGCATCTGCTTGTACACTCCGTGTAACGTGGCCCACCTGGGCGGTGGCACCTTGGCTACTGCTTCATTGTAGTATCGTTGCACTATCGCGATCCTGGGTCTGAGTGCGCTCGCACTGGGTAGATCATCTTCATCTTCCCATTCGCTGGACTTTGGCATATTGTCGGTCAGGGCTTGCGACATCGTCGCCGCCCATGCTAGATACTGTGTCTCCTCGACGGTCATCAAATACTGTGACTGCCCGACGCGCAGCGTGGGAGTTGGCGGTGCTGACGTGCGCGGCCCAGTCGCCGCGCCACACGCTGCCAGTATGATCGCCAGGACAAAGATACCAAGTAGCCGCCCCATAGCCATCTCCTTGCCCCTATAACACCTATCCTCATACGTGAAAATACGCCCGTATCAGATCCACCAGCCAGGTTAGGACCGCCCCCAGGATCATAAGCACCAAGAGCGCTCTGGTCGGATCGGCCAACGAGCCGCGCACCCGCGGGATCTCATGGCGCAGACCAGAGGCCGGCGCTGGAGGCCGAATTGGCAATGGGGGGGTGTTGATGTTGCCAGACGGCAGGGTAGGGCGCGGCGACGGGGATGGCAACAGCAGGAGTTGCAGGTATATTATAGCAGCAAAGGAGGCGGGAGGCAAGGGCTTTGCTTCTCCCCTCTTCCCAATTTGCCCGCCAGAACGCTTGCATTCCCCCCTGCGTTCTGCTATAATCCCTCACGCAATGCGAAGAGCGGGAGTAGTAGGCCGCAAACAAACAGAGAGCCGGAGTACGGTGCAATCCGGCAGCGCAGGCCGAACTCGCCCGTGAGCAGCAACGGTGCAAGCCGCTGCCGGGTTGGCCCGTTATAGCCGAGAGCGGGTAGGTGCTGGGGCCGTAGTTCACTTGGGAGAACGCCACACTGGCAGTGTGGAGGTAAGGGGTTCGAACCCCCTCGGCTCCACCAGCATTTTTGGCACAACGCCACCTACCAAGCAGGGTGGTACCGCGGAGATTGAACCCTTCGCCCCTGATCGGGGTGAAGGGTTTTTGGCTTTTGTTGTTGCTCTTTCTGCAAAAAGCGGCACAGGGAGTGTATGCACATGGCCACGAGCGAGAACAAAGGCACGGACAAGCGTTATCATCCCGCTGCATTCGAGGCCAGGTGGCAAGAGACGTGGGATGAGACAAAGCTCTACCGCACAACTGAGGGCGGCGACAAGCCCAAGTTCTACTGTCTCGATTTCTTCCCCTACCCGTCCGGCTCCGGCCTTACGGTCGGCCACTACCGCAACTACGTGCCGACCGATGCCATCTCCCGCTTCAAGCGTATGCGTGGCTTCAACGTGCTGCACACGATGGGCTGGGACGCCTTCGGCCAGCCGGCTGAGACGGCAGCCATCAACCAGAAGCGTCACCCGCGCCCGATGGTGGCCGAGTACATCGGCAACTACAAGCGCCAGCTGCACATCGGCGGCTTCTGCTACGATTGGGAGCGCGAGCTCAACTCGTCGTCGCCGGAATTTTACCGCTGGACGCAGTGGATATTCCTGCTGCTCTATAAGCGCGGGCTTGCCTACCGCAGCGAGGCGCCTGTCAATTGGTGCCCCAAAGAGGGGATGGTGCTGGCCAACGAGGAAGCGAAGGACGGCAAGTGCTGGCGCTGCAATGCCGAGGTAACCAAGAAGAGCCTGGTGCAGTGGTTCTTCCGCATTACTGCTTACGCCGATCGCCTGGCCGATGATCTCGATACCGTCGATTGGCCCGACCAGGTCGTCGCCATGCAGCGCAACTGGATTGGCCGCAGCTCAGGCGCTGAGTTCGACATGCAGATCAAGGGGCACGCCGGCGTGAAGATGCGCGTCTTCACCACCCGACCCGATACTGTGTTTGGTATGACCTTCTGCGTGCTGGCGCCCGATCATCCGCTGGTGAGCCAGATCACCACGCCGGCGCAAAAAGCCGCCGTCGAGGAGTATGCCGAGAAAACACGACACGAGACAGAGATCGAGCGCCAGTCGACCGAGAAGGAGCGTGAGGGCGTCTTCACGGGCGCCTACGCCGTGAATCCCTTGAACGGGGAAGATGTGCCGATCTACGTCGCCGACTATGTGCTCATGGGCTATAGCACAGGCGCGATTATGGCCGTTCCGGGCCACGACGCACGCGATTTCGACTTCGCCACGAAGCATGGCCTGCCCATACCCGTCGTCATTGCGCCGCCCAACTGGGACGGCAAACGGCTGGACGCCGCCTACACCGGCGACGGCGTCATGGTGAACTCCGGACCGTTCAATGGTCTGTCGGGCAAAGAAGGCGTCGCCCGCGTTGCCGCCTACATGGAAGAAAAGGGCATCGGTGAGCGTAAGGTGAACTACAAGATGCGCGATTGGCTGATCTCACGCCAGCGCTACTGGGCGCGCCGATTCCGATCGTGCACTGCGCCCACTGCGGCGAGGTTGCCGTGCCCGAGGAGCAGTTGCCTGTGCTCTTGCCCGACGTGGACGCCTACGAGCCGGCTGGCGACGGGCGATCGCCGCTGGCCAATGTACCCGCCTGGGTCAACACGACCTGCCCCACCTGCGGCGGCCCGGCTCAGCGCGAGACCGACACGATGGGTGGCTTCGCCTGCTCGTCGTGGTACTTCATGCGTTTTGCCAGTCCGCGCTACGACAAAGCCTTTGCTGAGCCGAGCGCGCTCAAGTACTGGCTGCCGGTCGACCTGTACGTCGGCGGCACCGAACATGCCGTCATGCACTTGCTATTCTCGCGCTTCTGGACCAAAGTCATGTACGACGCCGGTCTCGTGCACTTCCATGAGCCATTCAGCAAGCTTATGAACCAGGGCATGCTGCTGGCGTCGGATGGGCAGAAGATGTCCAAGTCGCGACCAGCGACCGTTGTCACCCCCGAAATCGTCGTGGATCGCTTCGGCGCCGACGCCGTACGTTGCTATGAGATGTTCGTGGGGCCTTTTGACCAGGAAGTGCAGTGGGACGAAAAAGGGCTGGCGGGCGTGTTCCGCTTCCTCAGCCGCGTCTGGGAGATGACACTGTCTGACGATGCCGGCAAGGGCAAGGGCGCCGACGATGCCGGCCTGCGCCGAGCCATGCACAAGACGATCAACCGTGTCACCATCGACCTCGACCGCCTGCACTTCAACACAATGATCTCCGCCCTGATGGAATACATCAACTGCTTACAGGATGCACGCAGCCAGGACATCTCAGCGGAGGCGTGGCAGGGCGCCATCGAGGCGCTGGTGCTGATGCTGGCGCCCGCCGCGCCCCACCTGTCTGAAGAGCTGTGGCAACGCACGGGCCATGCCTACAGCGTTCACCAGCAGTGCTGGCCAACTTTCAACCCAGAGCTTGTGATCGAAGAGCAGATGACGCTCATCGTACAGGTTGGCGGCAAAGTGCGCGACAAGCTGACCGTTGCGACAGAGATCACAGAAGCACAAGCCAAGGATTTGGCGCTCACAAGCGAGCGCGTGCGCCCCTGGTTGGCCGGCAAGACCATCGTCAATGTCGTCTATGTGCCAGGCAAACTCGTAAACATCTCGGTGAAATAGATGAATCTACTTGATATCGTCAACCGCATTCCTGTGCCTGTTCCCTGGGAAGAGGGCGACAACATCCCCTGGGATGACCCTGACTTTAGCAAGAGGATGCTGGCTGAACACCTTAGCCAGAGCCATGACCTGGCCAGCCGCCGCTTCGAGAAGATCGACGAGCAGGTCGCCTGGATCCACAATGAGGTCCTTGGAGGCCAGCCAACGCGCATTCTTGATCTGGGTTGTGGGCCCGGCCTCTACACCAGCCGGCTGGCGCGCCTCGGCCACGAATGCGTGGGCATTGACTTCTCGCCCGCTGCGATCGCATATGGTAATGAGCAAGCTCGAGCAGAACACCTCAACTGTACCTATGTTCATGACGACATACGCGCTGCGGAGTATGGCATGGAGTTTGGCCTTGTGATGCTGCTCTTTGGCGAGTTCAACGTGTTCAGCACTCTGGACGCACGGGCTATCGTGCGCAAGGCAAGCCAGGCGCTGGCCTGTGATGGCAAGTTTCTGATTGAGCCGCACACCTTCTCCGCTATCCAGGGCATCGGCCAGAGTGGCCGGAGCTGGTATTCAAGCAAGAGCGGCGTCTTTTCGGATCGACCGCATCTGTGCATGACGGAAAACACCTGGGACGAAGGCACGCGCACCGCCACACGGCGCTACTACATCGTCGACTCGTCCAACCGCCAGGCGACTCCCTATGCGCAGACCTTCCAGGCGTACACAACGACGGAATACCAGACAACCCTGGCGGGACGCGGCCTGGAAGAGATCGAGTTCTTTCCGTCTCTCACTGGCGTGAAGGACCCGTCGCAGAACGGTTTTCTTGCCATCGTTGCGCGCGAGGCTAGCAACGAGCGTGAGCGGTGATCGCCGTAGCTATTCACCGTTGCCCCGCGGATGTTGTAGGCCAGGTTTCCATACCTGGCATTTCGCGTTGTAACGACCATGTCAGCTATGGAAAGCCGACCTACAAGAAGCCGCTGTGCCCCAACAATGATCAGATACTGATCGCCGTTCATCTTGCATAAGTACCCACTCTGCGCTACAATACAGGGGCTCGTTGATACTCCGCATGCTTGTTGCTAGTGGGCGGCCACATGGATGCTGATATGTCATGCTGAACGGAGTGAAGCATCTCAATATGCCGCATAGGAGATTCTTCGCTCCGCTCAGAATGACAGCCATCATATTCCGTGTGGCAAGCCACTAGCCGAGGGGGAGGCGTAGTCCTATGGAAGATGGCACATCGGAGTCGATGAACGACAGTGGGCGCAAGCCGCTGGGGTGGCTGCAACTGCTTGGCGAGGTCCGATACACACTGCAAGCGAGTATGGGCAACCGGCTGCCTGACGAATTCTGGCAGCACGCACACAGCGCACGTCGAGAGGGCATGTTGGCAGTGCGCACATTGCTCGATGCGCAGATCAGTCGCCTGGAGCAGCAGGAACGGCAAGCCAGGGAACGACGTGCAACCAAGATAGACGTTCAATAGGCGCTGGCGCGTGCTACCGATCGGGGGAGACGGACTGCGGGGGGACGAGACCTCGCTGTCTCGCCCCTCCTTTCTGGTTTTGCGCATCTCAACACGCGCTTGCATATTGTGTTGCTGACGAATGTCATGTGCAAATGTTTCCTTATTGACAAGAGGCTACAATAGGGTATATAATCTGCAGGACATTCGGGGTCAAGCTATTATTGCGCGCCTGCGTCAACGAACGACGGGCGACATGAGCGGAGTGGCCGGGCGACGCCTGGCCAAGAGCGAAACAGGGTGGTGCACGCCAGCACACGGCGCATTCGCTGTCGCGGATGAGCCGGAGCCGGGCGAGCAGCACACGTGCGAAGAGGCAGACATATGAGCGGTGCTACGAGCGTCAGACCCAATCTGTCATTCCTGGCCTGGGCCAGGTCGCGACTTGCTTCTCTTCTGGACTTACCTCAGAGGCTTGGCCCGCTGCTGCGTATCGCGCCGGCAACGGTCAGCGTGACGACCTGCGCCGCTGTACCCGCCCGTCCGTCTGCCAACGAAGCAGGCGTCGCTTATGCGATTGCACAGCGATCGGGCGGCGTCAGTTCTCCCCCGGTAATGCCGGCGACATTGCCTCCCCTTGCGCCACCCATGCCTTTGACAATGCCCACGGCGCCCACATTCGATTTTCTCAACACACCGTTCAGTTTCGCTAAGCAAGGCGCTTACCATCTCATGGTCGATGTCTTCTTCAACGCCCGCCACTATGTGGCCATCGATGGTCGTCGTGGCCCCATCCACAGCCATTCATTCCGGCTACAGGTGCGTTGCGCCGGCGAGTCGCTCGATCGGAATCAGTGCGTCGCAGGCTTCGCCGATATCAAGCGCGCCGGCGAGCAGGTTGTGGCGCCGTTCGGCAACCAATTACTCAACGAGATGCCCATCTTTGCCGGCCTGCAACCGACGTCAGAATGTCTGGTCACGGTCATTGCTCATCAGCTTGCTCCCCGTCTGCGCGCCTTACCCGTTCACCTGACATCGGTCACGCTGTGGGAAACGCCATCAGTATCTATCACCTACACACCGGTGTGTGGCCACCGTTCCAGCGGCGAGGCTCCCGCCGCCTATGGCTAGGAGCGCCACAGCGACGCGCCTGCTTTCGGCGCTTGCCCTGCCTCTCGCTGTGCTGGCAGTCACAGCAAGCGCGTTGCTGGCCTACCGTCAGGTCATTCCCGGCCTGGCTGGCGCCGATGTATATCCCTGGGGCTCCGACACCTGGGGCCACCTGTTCAAGACGCTCTATCTCCTGCGCGAGGTGCAGCAGGGGCAGATCTACCCCGACTTGCTGCCGACGTGGTATATGGGCTTACAAATGCTACGCTACCACGCCCCGCTCACTTATTACCTCATGTCTGCGCTCTATCTGTGGCTTGGCGACATCGTTTCCGCCGGCAACGTCTTCATCTTCCTTGCCGCCTGGCTGGGTGGCTTGTCTGTCCTCCCGTTCCGGCGCTGGACGGGGTGGCGCCCGGCGCTGCTGGCGGCGCTGCTCTACCCCTGGCTGCCTGACCATGTCCGAGTCGCCTTTGCCGAGGGTAACCTGCCGCGCGTGCTGGCTGCGGTCTGGCTGCCGCTGGCCATCTACTTCCTGGCTCAACTCATGCTTAAGCCCGACAACGGCGACAATCCCCGCCGCGCCATGTTTGGCCTGATCGTCAGCGTTGCCCTTGTGGCACTGTCGCACGCCATGATGGGTGCGATTTTTGCTGTGTGCCTGACGCTGGCAGCCGTGGTCGGCGCGCTCTCATCACGCGTTACAGCGCGGCGGCTGGCGGCGGCGGTAGGCGGCGTTGCCGCAGGATTGGGTCTATCTGCTTGGTGGCTGCTGCCCAGCCTCACCGGCGGCATCACGTCAATCAACACAGGCGCCCTCAGCGATGCGGCGGCGCGCTTCTCACCGGCCGTGTCGCTCAACCCCACGCTGCGCTTCGGCAACCAGGAAACCTTCTACCTGAGCGTGGCGCTGTTTGTCGCAACGCTGGTAAGCCTGGCGCAGTGGTCGCGCCTGTCATCGCTGTCGCGCAGCCTGCTCATTAGCGGTCTGGTGGCGGCGTCGGTCAGCTTCGAGGGCGTTTATGGCCTGTTTGTGGCTCTGCCGCTACACCAGTTCTTGTGGCCAATTCGCTTTGCCAGCTTCGCCGGGCCGGCGTTGCTTCTGGGCGTGGTGGCGGCGCTGCCGGCATGGCGTTGGCGCACGCTGGCGGTGCTGGTCGCTGTGCTCATCTGTATCGATTTCATTCCGTCGGCGGCGCTGGCGCACGGGCGGGCGGCGCCGGCCGATGTCATCAGCGCGGCTGAGCGCCTGCGCGATCTGCCTGGGTGGCGTGTAGCCGTCGCCGACCTGAGCCGGCTGGGTTCCAGCCCCTCCTATTTTCTGACGGAGACTGCCGGTCGCGAACAGGTCTTCGGCTGGGCCTATCAGGGCGCGCAAACAGCGCGCGCCGTGGCCGCTCTCAACGAGGCGTTCGAGCGGGGCTTCATGGAGTATGTCAGCGACCGGCTCAACGCTCTGGGCGTGGACGATGTGCTGGTTGTGCCCACAACCGGTGTCTCTCCCGGCCTCGGCCAGGCGCTGGTTGCCAACGGGCTGAGTCTCGACATCTCGTACGGGCCACTTGACCTCTACCACCGCCAGGGAGCGCCGCGGGCGACGCTGGTTGAAGGCGCCGTCCTGGGCATCGGCGCCGGCGCCTATGACGCGGCCATGCTTTTCCCGCGCATTGTAGCCGGCGGCTCGCGCCAGGTGGATGACTACAGCCCGGCCGATCTGGCCGGCTATTCGACCCTTTACCTATCTGGTTTCTCCTGGAACAATCAGGCAAAAGCCGAGCGCCTGGTGCGCGACTTTGCTGCTGCGGGCGGGACGGTTGTCATCGACCTGACTGGAGCGCCGCGCGATCCTCTGGCGCGCGTGTCCAAGTTTCTTGGCGTCTACGCCGAGCCGGTGGTGCTCAACCACCCACTGACGATGAGCGGCGAGATGGGGGCATTTGCTTTCGCTCCATTCGACGCCGCCAACGTTCCCTGGCATGCTTTTGTTCCCCAGGGCGTCTTTTCAACCAGCCTCACTTTTGACTATCTGGGAGAACGGGCAATCGGCCTTGCGTATCAGCAATCGGGCGCCGGGCGCATCTGGTTCCTCGGCGCCAACCTGCCCTATCACGCCTTCCTGACGCGCGATGCGCAGGCTGTGCGCATTCTGGAGACAGTGCTTGGCGCACAGGCCGGGCAGCCCCCGGCGCGCCAGGAGACGCCTCTCGCCGGCTATCAGGCAGATGTCACCGGCTATCGCTTTTCCTATACGCTCGATCGCGACGGGCTACTGATCGTCCCCGTAGCACACCTGCCCGGCCTGACCGCAAAGATCGATGGCCAGCCCGTCGCCACGATGGCACTCGACACGCTCGTCGGGCTGCGTGCGCCTGCCGGTGAGCATCAGGTGGAACTTCTTGTTCGCCCAACGCCGATCTACACGATTGGCGCAGGTATTTCACTGCTGGTGGTGATATTTATGCTTGCTTTTCTTCCCCCCTGGCGACGCTGGCGCGCCGGTCGCTCTGGCCGAAGCGGTCGTGTGGCCGCTCTGGCCGGTCTCGTCCTGGCAATGTGGCTGGCAGTGTGCCCGGCGGCGCAGGCGGCAGGGCCGATCGTGATCGACGGCAGCTTCGGCGACTGGTCGGGGCAGCCCAACATCGGCGACCCGCAGGGCGATTCCAGCGACAAAGATCAGGACTTGCAGGTGCTCTACTGGGCCAACAACCCCGACGACGCCACCATGTACTGGATGATCCAGCGTTACCCGCCGCAGAGCAACAAGGCTGTGACCTACTACATCCGCGTCGACAACAACAACGACGGCGTCTATGACCAGACCGTCACGGTGACATACAAGGCCCAGCCAAATGGCGCCGATGTAACCGTCAGTTCGGGCGGCCGCGGCGCCGGCGAGCCGTGGGACGACACAGGCAAGCAAGGAGCGCAGCGTGTCGAAATCGCCGTTCCTTTCTCCAGCCTGGGCATTACCATTCATTCGACCATTCGTTTCAAGGTGGAGAGCCAGACCGACAGCAGCGCCGACGTGCAGTATTCGCCGGTGCCAACTCTCGGGATTCCAGTGCTGGTCGGGCTGGCGGCAATAGCAATTCTGGCAGTGTGGTGGACCGTGGGGAGAAAGCAGTGGCGTCGCTGATTGCGCTGGGCCTTGTGCTGCTGTGGCTCGCGGGGGTATTGTTTTTTCATAGCCAGCGCATCTGGCTGCTCTACTATGTGCTGGGGGCGATCGGTCTGGCGCTGATCCTGGTCTACGTCGGGCAGCATTTTGTGCCGCGCGTCATCGGCTTTGAGGCATTGACAGCCTACGGCGCTCACTACAGCGCCAACGCTCTGGGCATTCCCACGCGCATCTTCCAGGCCGCGCCCGATACCGTGCTGGTGATGGTCATCGCCCAGGAAATCGGCTGGACGGCGCTGCAGGTGGGCGTGGAGTGCTCTGGCCTGCTGGAGACGGCGATTCTTGTTGGCCTGCTGGCGTTCTACCCGGGCTGGACGGTGCGACGCCGCCTGGCGTTGATCGCCTGCGGTGTCGTTGCCACCTATGTGGCAAACATCGGGCGCATGTTGATTATCATTGTGATCATGCACTCGATGGGTAAAGACTGGCTGCTGGTTGCGCACACGCTGGTGGGCAAGTTCGTCTTCTTCCTCTTCATCGTCATCATCTACTGGTTTCTGCTAACGCGGCCAACGATCACACATCTGGGCAAGCAGCTTCGTGCCAAGGAGCAAGCATGAACAACACGCTCCTGCCGTTTGTCGCCTTCTGGGGCGTCTGGCTGATCATCCCCATGCTGCTCGACGGTGTGGCGACGCTGGTCAACCTGATTGGCGGGTGGTGGGTTAGCCGCCGCCGCTCGCGGCTCTTGCCTCTCGACAACCTCACTTTCTACCCGTTCGTCAGCATCCTCGTGCCCGTCTACAACGGGCAGCACACGCTGGGGTTATGCCTGCACGCGCTGCGCCGGCAGAGCTACCCGCACAGCAAGATGGACATCATCGTCATCAACAACGGCAGTACCGACGCCACATTCGAGGTTTTCGACGCCGAGCAAAACCAGCCTTTCGACGGAAGCATGAGCTGGCTTTCCATTCTCGACAAAGGCAAGTCGTGGGCGCTCAACGCAGGCATTCATCTGGCGCGCGGCTCGCTCATTTTCAACGTGGACGCCGATACCGTGCTCGACCCCGACGCGGTCCTGAACATGGTGCGCGCCTTCGAGGCGGACCCGCGCCTGGCCAGCGCCACCGGCGCCATCGAGGTGTTGCCTCCTTCCGGCGCAGCGCCCAGCATCATGCAGATTGTCCTGGCCGAGTGCGAGTATCTGGAGTATCTGGCATCTTTTAAGATCGGTCGCGTCTACCAATCGCTCAACGACAGCCTCTACACGCTGGCCGGCGCCTTTTGCGCCTTCCGGCGTGATGTGCTGCTGCGCACGTTTCTCTATAGCCAGCAGACAGTCACCGAAGACACCGACCTCACCTTTGAGCTGCACGAACGCTCGGGCAAAGATCGCCTGGCCTGCGTGCCCGAGGCAACCGCCTTTGTGCACCCCGTGCCCGGGCTGGGCGCGCTCTATTCACAGCGTGTGCGCTGGCAGCGCGGCCAGCTCGAAGTGATGGCGCGCCACCAGAAGCTGATGCGGCGCGGCGGCTTCTTCTGCCTGCGCGGACTGTCGCTGCAACGTCTGCTGATGGTTGACCACACGCTGAGTTTCCCGCGCATGGCCTGGTTCTTCTTTCTGCCTGCGCTCGTTTTCTTCGACTATTCGCTCGAGCTTGTGCTGACCGGCTTCATGGCTACCTATGTGCTCTATGCGGCGATCGAGGGGCTGTGGGTGCTCGTAACATATCTGGTGAGCGAGCCGGAGGCGCGCCGGCGCTTGCGCCGCAGTTGGTGGCTTTTCCTGGCAACGCCCGTCTACCGCTTCGTTGTCTTCTGGTTCCGCCTGGCCGGATTCCTGGCCGCCCAGGCCGAGCCACCCTCATGGCGCGTGGTTGACCCGCTGACGGCAACGCGGGCCGGCCTGGAGCGCATCTGGCAGCGCGTGCAAGCGTGGCGTCTTATGCTCAAACGATCGTAACTCGTTCAGCGTCCATCCATCACACACGAGAACCGTGATGCGCTTTGCTGGCTGGTATGCAATGATTGTTGGCTTCATGTTGCTCGGGCAGCGGGCTTTCTTTCTCGCGGCCAGGCCGACGTCGCTATCATCCTGATTACCAGGCAAAGAATCTATGTTAGGAACAACTGAAAAGTGGACTGGTTTCGGCTTCAAAAGTGGACTGGTCTCCGTGTCACTTGTGGACATTGAAGTCCCCAAGAGGGAAGGCAACGGACTGGACCATCTTCTCTCGCCACCAAATGCGGACTTCCATGACGTTCATGATGACATCAGGGACCAGTAGAGGATCGAGAACTCCCCTGGTTCGCGGCGATACGCAGCCAGAAGAATGAAAACCCGCGATTTGCTGATGTCCAGGATGTCTTCCACCTCTGCTCGTGTCATGGTGGCCTGAGAATACTGCTGGAGCAGGGTCTTGACATGCTCTGTGGCGAAACGTCTGTGCATCTGTGTCACGGGGGCCCTCTCAACCACATGATGCAGAGGAGTCTACCACCAGCAGTCCACTTTTGAAGCATCAACTGTCCATGTTTCAGTTGTAGCTGACAAGTCAATCCGCCCCCTTGACACGCTTCTGTAATCATGATATAATATAAGTACCGTAGTCAACATAGAGACAGCGTAAAGATCCCGCCAGCAGCCGGAGCGCACGGGCGCCCGGCAGACAATCTCCAGGAGTGTCGCTCAAGGGCCTGCGCTCTGTGCTCGCACTACGCCCAGGTCCCATTCTGAGTTATCGTCAAACAGGAGGTACAACATGGCGAAGTCGGAACGCAAGAGCTTTGGAAAGCCCGATGAGGTGCGGGAGTTCCCGCGGGGACGATTGGAACTCATCAAAGTCGGCGGTGCTACGGTTGGTCGCGCCACCTTTCAGCCAGGATGGAGATGGTCAACCTCGCTCCAGCCCCTTGTCAAGACCAAGAGCTGCGAAGTTGCACACTTCCAGTATCACCTTTCAGGCGTGCTGAAGGTCGTGATGGACGACGGAACTGAGCATGAGTGCCGGGCCGGTGACGTTTCACTCCTCCCCTCAGGCCATGATGCCTGGGTCGTTGGGAATGAGCCGGCCGTGGTCGTGGATTTCCAAGGGATGATCGAATACGCAAAGGCAAAGTAGCTGGGTCCTGCTCGTTCTGCCTCGTCACGGCATGGGCCAGCCAAGGAACGATTGCAGCGGACGACGATGACACGTCGTCCGCTGCAATCGCGTCGAGGCGCGCTGTATAACCCCGCTGCAGGCGCTCCCCAGAGCCTGTAGTTCTACCTCAAGAATGACCGTCTAGCGCCCATGCGCTGTGTCGCACACCTACAGATGAAAGCCGTGTAGGTCGGCGTTCGGCGGCGTGACACACGGGCAAAACATCTATTGACAAAGTGCTACATACATGCTACAATGTTGACAACGAAAAAGGAGGTGATGCCCTATGAGTAATTCCAGTCGGGGCATCCTGGGAGGCGAAGCCTCCTAGGATGCCGGATCTGCTCGGTGCACGAAAGGGAGCCCCGGACCGGTAACGGTTCGGGGCTTTCCGCGTCATCTCGACAGCGACGCAGCAACATGCTATAATCCACCATAACGTAGGGTCGGCAGAACAACTCATGTTAAAGGTCGTTATGGCGACGGACGAAACGAGCAAACGACGGTGGACACTCCTCTGGCTCAGCCTGTGCATTCTCATCGCTCTGGCAGTGCGCTCGCACAATCTCGGCGCGCAAAGCCTGTGGTGGGATGAAAGCCTGAGTCTCGCACGCGCCCGCCTGCCCCTCGCAGACATTCTGAGTAACCGCATCGATCTGACTGACGGCAATGCCGTTGTTGCCACGACTGATAATCATCCGCCGCTCTATTTCTTTCTCCTCAGCCTGACTGTGCGCCTGTTCGGTGGCAGTGAGTTCGCCTTGCGCCTGCTGTCGCTGGCTTGCGGCATTCTCCTCATTCCGCTCCTTTACGTTGCAGGCAAGAGGCTGATTGGGAATGCGGCAGGGTGCTTCGCTGCGCTCATGGCCGCGCTCTCCCCGATGTATCTCTGGTATAGTCAGGAAGCGCGCATGTATATGATGGCGCCTCTGGTTGGGCTGCTCTCATTGTATGCGCTCCTCCGTCTGTTCGACTCTGAGGCGACATGGCGCCAGCCCTGGGCGGTGGTCTACATTGTGGCCACGATCGCCATGCTGCTGACCCATTACCTGACCTTCTTCATCCTGGCCGTCGAGATACTGATCGTCATTCTGGTCGCTCTGCCCGGCCGCCGGTTGGTGCTTTGGGTATGGCCGCTCGTTGTCGTGGGTCTGTTGGCGATCTTGATTTTTGTCTATGGTTTGTCTATCATGCCTCCCCCATCGCCACAAGGTGGATTCTCATTTGTCCCGCTACAGGTTCTCGCTCGCGACGTGCTCAACTCTTTCAGCCTGGGTCTGTCCGTCAATGTCGATGACGTCATCTTCCTCGACATCGTGTTTCTGCTCGTGGCCCTGTCGGGGTTGCTGTCATCGATCATCGGTCGCCACAAGTCGCCTGTCCCGGCAGCTCTCATTCTCCTTCTTTACATGATCGTTCCCCTCGGCTTGACCTACCTGGCTGGCTATGTGCGCCCGATCTACATGAACAGCCGCCACCTGATCGTGATAACGCCGGCGTTCTACCTGGCGCTGGGAGCAGGACTGGCCGAGATGCGGGCGCGGCGCGCCGTTTTCCTGGGCGTTCTCGCCGTCATGGTGGTTGGCATCGTGTTTTCGTGGGCACAGTTCTTCACCAATCCCGTCTATGCCAAAGATGATCACCGCGGCTGGGGCGAGTCCCTGCGCGCCAATGTTCAACCGGGCGACGTTGTCGTCGTCAATCCACCGCACATTGCCGAACTATACCAGTACTACGCCGGCAGTGACATCCCCTGGGTGGGACTTCCTGTTCTGGATGACGCCAGACCAGAGGCGACCGAAGCCGTCCTTGATCGTTTGAGCGCCCGGTACCAGAATATCTGGTTGGCCCAGTCCTATACGCCGCCCTGGGGCGATCCCGACCGCATCGTTGAGAAATGGCTTGATCGTGTTCTCGTCAAGACCGAGGAGCGCAGTTTCCACAGTTACGCCTCAATTGTACGCCTGGTGCGCTATGCGACGCGTCCACCTCTGGCGCTTGCGCCACCGCCGATCTCAGTTCCGGCCGACATTGTTCTGGACGGGCGGCTGCGGTTCCTTGGCTACGACGCAGTGAACCGGACGGCGCAGCCCGGTCGCTCCCTCGCCTTCAGCTTGTACCTGCGTCACGACGCACAGGCTGTGAACGATCTCAAGATATCGCTGCGCCTGCTCGATGAGACGGGCCATCTATGGGCGCAGTCTGATCGCGTGATTGCTGCCCTCCTTCCTGCCGGGCGCTGGCGCGAGGGGATGGTCATACGCGAGGATGCCAATCTTTTCATTCCGTTAGCGACCCCTGAAGGTAGCTATCACGTCGAAGCCATCGTCTATTCAAGCTCCACGGGCCAGCCACTGCGGCCCAATGCCTCCGGCCAGATAGTGCTGGGACAGGCAACCGTCGTCAGACCGGTCGCGTATCCCCTGCCATCGCTTTTGCCCATCACACAACGGGTAAGCGGTTGTGCTGCGCAGTTGGAGCTTATTGGCGTCCAGGTTGCTTCGGGGCAGCTTTATGAGGGCGACATCCTCGCTGTGAAGGCCTTCTGGTTGGCTCGTCAGGCGCCGACCAGTGAGTATTTGGCACAAGTAGCGCTCGTTGGCGGCAAAGGTAAAGTCGTTGTCGAGAAGACGTACCCCATGGCAACCCTTTGGCACGGCACCCTGACGTGGGAGCGTGGTGAGATTGTGCGGGGGCAGTATGCGCTGGAATTGCCGCGCGATGTGCCGGCCGGAGACTACACACTACGTTTCAGCCTTGACGACGTGTCTCATACAACAGTGCTGCCACTGCGCGCCTGCGGACTGCGTGCCTTTGTGCCAGGCGCAACTGCCGAAGCTGTGCGCATTGCCATCGATGACCGGCCGCGCTCCTACGTGGCGCCGGCCATGGAGCACCCTCTGCAGGAAAACCTGGGAACAAGCGTAACCGTGCTTGGCTATGACCTGGTGCAGGGCCGGGACGGGCAACGCTTTTCCCCCGGAGACTCCATCACGGTTACATTCCACCTGCAGGCCAGGACGACGACCGACACCGACTACGCCATTTTTCTCCATCTTATCGACGATAACGGGCGTATTTGGGGCCAACAAGACAGCCCCGCCGGCGGCAGTGTTCACCCCACCACGCGTTGGCTGCCTGGTGAGGTTGTGAGTACGACGCTAACGGCGACGATCTCGCCCCAGGTGCAGGCCGGCCATTTGACGGTCATCATGGGGCTCTACGATCCCAGTACATTGCTGCGCTTGCCTGTTGCCGGCGCCAGCCCGCCCACTGACTACCTTTCCCTCTTCAAAGTGGACATTCTTCGCTGATGTGCGCGCAGCGTACGCCTCTCCGTTGCATCGACCCGCGCCGCACTACCCTTGTGACCAACTCCATGCCCTCCCAATTCACCATGTCCAACCACACATAGGCAGCTGAAACCTTTTGCAGTATTGTCCGTATGGAAGTATGATACAGAAGGAGTTCGGGATGGAAGAAGACATCTGGGTGAAGGCTGCCATGCGGGGCGACCAAACATCCTTTGCCTGCCTGGTTGACCAATACAAGGCGCCGGTGTACAACCTTGCGTTCCGCATGCTGGGCAACCCCGAAGACGCTGAAGACGCTGCCCAGGAGACCTTTCTCAGAGCATATTCCCGGTTGCGCAGCTACGATCCGGCGCGCAAGTTTTCGTCCTGGCTGCTGTCTATCACCGCGCACCATTGCATCGATCAGTTACGGCGGCGACGTTTCTCCTGGGTCCCGATTGACATCGTGGACAGCCTGGACTGGCTCTGGTCAGATACCGCGCAGCCGGAACAGACTGCGATCGACGGCGAGGACCGCGCTGAGGTGCGCCGCTTGCTGCATCTGCTGCCGGCCAAGTATCGTCTGGTGCTTGTGTTGCGCTACTGGCACGACATGTCGTACCAGGAAATCGCCCAGATAACCAAGATGACCGAGGCAGCCGTCAAGACGCGGCTGCACAGGGCGCGCGAGATGCTGAGCGAACACGTTGCCGGCAGCGCCGCGGTGCGTCCTCCGGATGAGGACGACAAAGAGTTTATCTTGCCCCCAATGAAGAGTGACCTGCGTTTAAGCAGACACGGTTTGGTTGCCAATTCGTAGATGGCGCGCAGGCTAGACATTACCCAAGGGTGACGATGATGAAATGTAAGAATGCACGTTTGTTGATGTCGGCATGGTTGGATGACTGCCTGGAGGCAGACGGCAAGCGCGGCTTGCGCGATCATGTGCTGACGTGTTCTGACTGCCGCGTGCGCTGGCACGCCCTGCGGCACGTTTCGTCCGTGTTCCAGTCGGCCGAAGTGGCGTTGCCCCCGCCCGACTTCACGGCGCAGGTCATGCGCAGAATTCAGGCCGCCAGTGCCGAAAGGGAGCGCCCACTGCTATCTGGGCGATCCGGCGTTCTGGCATGGGGCACGCTGGCAGCGACGCTGGTCCTGTTGTTTGCGCTCATCGCGTCGTATGGCGCCGCTCCGGCGCAGCCGATCACCGACAGCGGCCCGTCTCTCAATTTCGTACGTCTCTCGATGCAGATATCCAACTCTGCTTTGCGCGCAGCGACGGCGGTCGGGGGGCTGCTTGCTATCGGTTCCGAATTGAGCAGGATTGTGCCCCGGCCGGCGCTCGTGCTCATTGGTCTATGGTTGGTCATGGGCACTGTTGCCCTGTCGTTTACGGTCGCAGGTCTTGTTGCTGCCTATCAACCACTGTCGTCAGTCGCTTCACCAAAGATAGACCCGCATAGACAATCGTAAGGAGAACTACCATGGCGATCTCACGGCGGCGCTTCGTGGCTCTCATCCCGGTGGTTGCACTCATCTTTGCCCTGGCTCTGCCGGCTGTTGCTCTGGCGGATGACGGTTCGGGGCGGTTCAGCATCTTTGATAGCGTCACAGTCGGCCCGGATGAGGTCATCAACGGTGATGTTGGCTCACTCTTCAGCAGCGTGAATGTGCAGGGCCACGTCACCGGGGGCGTCTTCTCCATTTTCAGCAGCGTCAACATCTCCGGCAAGGCGCAGGTCGACAGGACGGCGTTCTCGATCTTCAGCAGTGTAGCCGTGCGGGATACTGCTGTCGTCACGGGCGATGTGATGACGGTCTTCTCGTTCATCGACAAAGCCGATAGCGCTCGCATCGGCGGTAAGCAAATCCTTGCCATGGGGGGAACGGGTGCTCCCCGCGCGTTCAACTTCAACGTCGGCACGGGTGAGTCGCCATGGCGCGGCAACTGGAACACGGGACGCAATTGGAGTATCGGACGCATTTTGGGCGGGATCTTCTCTGCCTTCATTCTTGCGGCCGCTGCTGTCGTCACGGCTATTCTCTTCCCACGGCGCGTATCGGTTGTAAAGGACACCATGGTGCATAGCCCGTGGTCCAGTCTTGGCGTCGGTTTCCTGGGACTCATTCTCTCTGTGCCCTTGACGATTCTGCTGGCGTGCACATGCATCGGCGGCATTGTGGTCTTGCTCGGCGCCTTCCTGGGCATCCTGCTCGGCCTGGTGGCCGTGGGAATGTGGATTGGCGACCGGGTGATGGACACGACGAGCAATACCTCGCGGTCTCCTATGACCGATGTCCTTGTTGGCGCGCTCATCCTGGGACTGGTCATGGCAACGATGGGTATCGTTCCGGTCATTTCCTGGTTCAGCGGCTTTGTGTGGTTTGGCTTATTCTGCTTGAGCTTCGGGGCGGTCCTGTTGAGCCGTTTCGGCTCCATGCCGCCGCTTGCCCCTGCGCCAGTGCTAATGCCTGCTCCACCAGTTCCACCGGCGCCAGTGGTGATGCCTGCCCCATCAGTTCCCCCGGCTCCACCCACTCCACCGGCTGAGACAACGCCAGACGTGCCGGCCCAGTCCTAGGTCGCATCGTCACAGCGAAGAGCCACGTGGCCTGTCAGCCGCGTGGCTCTTCCTTATAGGCATTGCCAGATATCGTAACCGTTCACGGTTATGGTGCGGACGTAGGGGCGCTGCTTGCTGCGCCGATCTGCGTTGTCTCAACGGCACAGGTCTGGCGCAGCAAGCAGCGCCCCTACGCGGTTACCGTCTATCACGAGTCGACCGTAAACGGTTGCCAGTCATCCTGGCCTTGCATAGTTGCAGACGAATATGTATAATGGCATTAAATACTGCTTGTGAGGTGTAGAGATGGCTCAGTCGTTCACGCCGGAACAGGCATCGAGCCTGGCAAGGATCATGGAGAGTCTTTCCCAATCGATCACGCCCCAGCAGTTGAGTGGCGTCAACGCCACTGTTCAGTTGCGGTCAACGGGTGATGAGACGGGCGAGTGGACAATCGTCGTTACGAACGGGGAGTGCACTATCACGCCTGGAGCGGCGCAAATGCCCGACCTGGCGATCGAAGCGGCCGCTCAGGTGTGGGCGTCTTTGATGAAAAAGCAGCTCGATCCCGGATGGGCCTACATGAGCGGGCAATTGCGGGTGAGCGGCGATCTCGGCCTGGCCATGCGCCTGCAGTCGCTCCTTACGTTCTAGCCAGATCGCCCTGCTTCCGTTGCTCGAACCTCCGCCTGAATTGTCATCCTGTACATAGAAGTGGGACGCCCGGACACGTGTGCACCTCGTATCCGGGCGTTTGCCGGTGCAGAACGTCCTGGCAGGCTTTGTTCCTGATACTACAACGCACTTGTCATGTGCCCACTGCAAAAAGGTCTGGACGGACCCGTCATTGCGAGCGGAGCGAAGCAA
>CAYOEZ010000029.1:0-29478 GCA_964402955.1 uncultured Ktedonobacterales bacterium
TCATCGTTGGGGCTGATCGAGGAAGGGCTGCCGGGGCGGTACCACTGGCGGGCCAACAGCGACATCGGCGGCCAGTTGGGCTACTACGCCCAGACGCCCGGCCGACAGTGGGGGCATTTCTCCTACAACGGCGACATGACCTGGCGTTTCGTGTCCAACTCCGAGAATGAGCCATACGCGCCGCTGGAGATGTACGTGATGGGACTGATTCCTCCCGAACAGGTCCCGCCCATCCACATCCTCTCGAATCCGAACTACAGCGACCTGGAGCGCATCACGGCGGCATCGGTGACTACCGTAACGATCCAACAGATCATGGCTGCGGAGGGCGGCCCGCGCCTGCCTGCATTCAATCAGTCGCCCAAGAGCTTCAAGGTCGCCTTCATGGTCACGCAAGACGTCGCCTACACTGCGGCCGCCTATGCCTACTTCTCACTTATGTCGGCCTACCTGATGACACACAATCGTCCGAGCATCTACACGTCCTTCTCCCCCTTCTACTGGGCGACCGGAGGACGGGGCACGCTCGATACGCACCTGCCGCTCAGCCTGGCCGACCCGACGCGGCGCGTGATCTACCTTCCTCTCTCGCTATTCAACCAGTAGTACAAATGCGAATCCGCAGATGGCGCAGATAGGCGCAGATGAAGAGCCGTAGATCGGGCTATGATGACCGACCCATGAGCGTCCTATCTGCGCAATCTGCGACATCGGCGGATTCGTCAGGCTCTTCGAGCGTTCGCCCTCACTTCCTCCACTCCGCAATCCGCTTCGCCACGGTCACGACCGGCGCCACCCAGATGGTATCACGGTGGCGGGTGAGGAAGCCGCACAGATCGCGCAGCGCCAGCTCGGAGATGGGCAGGTTGCCGTCGTTGACGCCGTGCATGGTGAAGATCACCCAGCGCCCCAGCGCCGCCGCCTGCTCCGCCATGCCCACCAGCGTCGTACCGGTCAGAAACTCGGCGTTCCAGGAATACAGGTAGGCCAGGTCACAGGTGGCCGCATGGTTGTGCCCGAACTCGCCGCGGCCGCGCCCGGCGACGAAATGGCGCGCCACCACCGGTACATAGCTCTGCCGCGTTGGCCCTTCGCCCACGTGGTCGAGGTAGCAGGGGTAGCAGTAGCTGAACTCCTTCTGGGCCGGGATGCCCTCGCGCAGCCGCCGCGACGCCTCCACGATCTCCGCTTCGATGTCGGCCAGCGTCATGCGCTCCAGACACGCAATGGTCGGGTCGTCCTGCAGCGCTTTGCCAAACGGGTGGTTGACCGTATGATTGCCTATCTCATGCCCGGCGGCGGCTACCTCGCGCCAGGGCGTGAGCTCAGCCAGCCAATCGTCGCCTTTGGGGTTGACGTAGAACGTCCCCTGCAAGCCCAGCTCGTTGAGCAGAGGGACAGCACGGGCAAGCTGTGAGGGGCGGCCGTCATCGAAGGTGAGCGACACGACGCCGCGGCATGCGTTGGGCCAGGGAGACGTGGCTTGCGCATTCATCGTTGCTTGCTCCTATCACTGCTGCCGCAGCTCTCGTAGACTAAGTCGCTATCACCGCGCAGAACGGCCTGGTAGCTTCACTCCTACACGCTGCTACATCAGCTCGGCGGCGTTGGCCTTGATCTTGGCGATAGCGTCAACGATCATCTGTACTCCGGCCTTGCCGGTGAGCAATACCTGGTGCGGGATCGTCACCTGCTCTTCGGCGCAGAAGTGCTCGGCCACAGGCAGATACATGTGCTCGTAGTCCGGCCAGGGCTGGGTACACTCGGCAAGATAGGCCGCCACCTGCTCGCGTTTGAAGGCCGGTTGCTTGTACAGCGGCATAGCGTAGCCGCTGCCGCAGGGCACGCCTTCGGCGCGTAACGCCTCAACGAAGCGGTCGCGCGCAAGGCCGCCGAACTGCGACTTGTCGTAGCGGAAAACGAAGAAGTAGTAGCCGCGCTGGGTGATGCGCGGGTCGCGCTTCAGCGGCAGCACGCCGCCGATCTGCAGCAGCCTCTGGGCCAGGAACTCGCCTGCGTCGTGCTTGGCCCGCAAGTCCTCGGCGCGGAAACGGCGCAATTGTGACAGGAGCAGGGCCGCCTGGATCTCCAGCATGCGGTGATTGGACGCCAGCGCCAGATGTTCGTAGCCAGGGCGGCCCACGACGCGGCCGATGTTGTGCAGCAGTCGGAGGCGCTCCGCCAGCGCTGCGTCGTTGGTCAGCACCACGCCGCCCTCGCCGGCCGTGAAAGCCTTGCTCTCCTGGAAGGAGAACGTGCCCGCCTGGCCGAAGGCGCCTACCTTCCGTCCGCGCCATTCTGTACCCTGGGCATGGGCGCAGTCCTCGATCAGCGCCAGATTGTGTTCCCTGGCCAGCGGCACGATGCGGTCCAGGTCAACCGGATAACCGCCGTAGTGCACGACGACGATGCCGCGCGTGCGGCGGGTGATCGCCTTCTCTATGGCGTCGGGCGAGATGGACAGCGTCTCGGGGTCGGAATCGACAAAGACCGGAATGGCGCCGACCGACGTGACGATGGCGCTGGCGGAGGCGATAAACGTCAGCGCCGGCACGAGCACCTCGTCGCCCGGCTTGATGCCACAGGCTGCCAGCGCCACCTCGATGGCGACGGTGCCGTTGGTCACGGCGACGCCATACTGCGCATCGTGGAACTCGGCGTATGCCTGCGCGAACTGTTCAGCTTGCGAGCCCTTATAGAGGCAGCACCAGGGTTTCCCGTCCAGCACGGCCATAACGGCCTGTTTGTCTTCCTCGCTGCAGCGCGGCAATTGCGGTACCTGCAACGCTCCCGCAGCCTGCGGGCCTCCCTTGATAGCCAGTTGCGACATTATGATACCTCCACGGTGGACTTGTGTGTGGGGTGACTGTGACTGTGCGATGCGGGCGTTGCGCGTCATCACCAGAGCAAGGTTAGCACAGAGCAGGGGGCGCTGTCAAGACACGGGACGCCAGAGAGCCGCCGCTTATCCGACTGATGGCGCAGGCACAACGCGGGGTCGTCGATTGATGAACCTCAGCGAAATAGCTCAGTGACCCAACCATTTCGCGATGTCGTCTAGCGCGGGGTTGAAGGTCCGCTTCTAAGCAAGGCTTACACTGACAGTGGCTTAGAAGCCGAATTCATTCGAGCGCACCCCATTCCCCACATTGCGGCTCCGCACATACCTTACGGCGATACTGCGTCGAAGCGCTATCGGTTTAGCCCGTCGCACGCCTGTCGCCGACAACCGGCTTTCAGATGGTTTTCGATTGTTTAGCCGGGGATCTCAATCTACAGGAACGGGCACATGCTGGACACAGGCGTAGCGTATGCTATAATACGCCCATCGCAAGGTGACAGTCTTTCACACCCCGCAGGAGGAGACCATGCAAACGCCCACCCGCTCACGGCTAATCGGCATTGTGCTCCTGGCAGCGTCCGTTATTCT
This sequence comes from uncultured Ktedonobacterales bacterium, assembly GCA_964402955.1. GTDB lineage: Bacteria > Chloroflexota > DTOL01 > DTOL01 > DAOUCN01 > CAYOEZ01. Next base: position 3,431 of record CAYOEZ010000029.1, read on the forward strand.
GTTGCTGTGCTTTCTGGCGACGAGTCTTAACACGGCCCTCTTTCTGCTTGCTGGCGGGCTGCTAGCCGGCGCGATCTACGTGCTGGCACAGACGGCGCGCATCGTGTGGCGCAGGCTGGCTTCCGATGGGCAACGCCGGCTCATGCTGGCGCTGGCTGCTGTGGCAGGACTGGCGACTGTGGCTGTCGTGCTGGCGCTGACCCGATCCCCATCGGAATCACACCCATTTATCCTGACCGAAGACGTTAACGTGCGCAGCTACAGCCTGGCGCTGCGACCGGCTGAAGCCGGCACACTCGCCGCGGTCGAGGATGCAGTGATCGACCTGCAACTAGACGGAACGGGGCCGATCATCAAGCCGCCGCCGCTGCATAAGGCGTCGTCGCCGACGGTCACCGCCAAGGGCTGGCTGCTGCGCGAGGCACACGTGTCGCCGTTGTCAGGCGTCACGCTGGCCCTGCCCGGCAGCCTCGAGGCGACGCCGTACTACATCATTCCACCAGAGGTCCGGCTGACCGTCAAGTTGCAGGGATTCCCCAAAGGCAGCTTCTACGCCGCCCGTGATGCGATGAGCATGTCGTCGTCGCCCTATCTCGACACAGAAACGGTTATCTGGACCGTCGGCAACCTCGACGACGAGATCGTGTTTGCCTACATCCCCTCGCCATTCCACTACCTGCGCCCGCTATTGGCGCCGTTCATCTCGCTTGCCGCGCTCAGCCAGTGGCTGTTCGGGCTGATCGGCCTTGTCGTCGGCGGGCTGATCACCGCCTACGCCAGGACGGGGTTGCTCAACACCTTGCAGAAGGTCACGGCCATCTTTGTCAGGCCGCCGGCGAAGCCCGTCGCACCGACTCCGGAGGACAATGCTCACTGATCTGAACACCATCGAGCAAATCCTACAAGCGCTTCTGACGATGCTGGGGCCCTACGCGACGCCCGGTCTCATTGCAGCGGCATGCCTGGTGGCGCTGAGCCGCTTGCCGCTGCTGAGCATTGCGGCGATGGCTGGCGGAGGCGCGTGTCTGGCCGTGATTGTGAGTGCCGGCGATGGCGGCGTCGAGGTAGGCATGGCGCTGCTGGTTGCCGCGCTGGTCGCGGGCGCTATCCTGCTGCTCTCCGGCGGCGTCCTCTGGCGACGGCCATCGCTACGCTCGTTGCTGCCCTGGACTGCCAGGCCCTCTCCCCCTCTCCCCTCTCCCCTCTCCCCTCTCCCCTCACAAAACCTCCCCTTCCGCCTGGCAGCGGTGGTGGTGATTGCGCTGGCGGCTGAGGCGCTGGCGCCCGTTGCGCCGCTGCGCGTGCCGCCGCAGGAAGCACGGCTGGCGTTGTGGTTAGTGGGAATGGGGTTGCTGGCTGCATTCTCCAGCGGCAGCGCCATCGTCTCAGGCACCGGCTACATCATGGCGCTCAACGCGGCGGCGCTGTTTGTCCCGGATATTGTGCCCGACCCGGCGCTGCGGCCTCTGGTCTTCGGCGCCATCGCAGCCCTGATGATCATCGCTTCGCTTGGTTTCTCGTTCGCCGATGTCCTGCGCAAGCCACGGTCATAGCACCCCTGTGGTCTTCGAGCGAGCCTGCCCCGAAGCTCACCCCGTCTATCGGGTGCTCCATCGGGCGCCACAGGGGTTTTTACACAACTCCTCTATAGCCATTCCCACTTTTTCTGCCCGAGCAGCAGCGTAAGCGCTTCGACGAAGTAATAATCGCCGTAGATCAGGCCGCTGTCCATGTGGCCGGCGGGCTTGGAGCGCGTGGCGTGGATAAGAATACTCTGCTCCGGCGTGCCGCGGCTGGTGTAGCTCGTCCACAGCGACTGCATGATCGTCTCTGCCTCAGCGCGCCACTTTTTCGCCAGCGCGTTGTCCTTCTCGGCGTCGGCGAGCTTGAGCAGGCCAGCGGCCAGGATGGAGCCGGCTGAGCTGTCGCGCACGTCGTTGGGGATGAGCGGGCTGTCGAAGTCCCAGAAGGGGACATGATCGGGCGGCAGGCGACGCAGCGCATAGCTGGCCAGGTTGCGGGCGGCGTCCAGGAAGACGGCATCGCTCGTGTTGTGGTAGGTCTCAGCATAGCCGTAGACGGCCCAGGCATGGCCGCGCGTCCAGCACGACGTCCCGCTCAGCCCCTGGTGCGTTTCCTGGCGCAGAAACTCGCCACTGTCCGGGTTGAAGTCCATGACATGCGCCGTCGACCAATCGGGGCGCACCTGGCGGGCCAGAGCAGTGCGGGCGTGATCGGTCGCCATGCGGGCAAAGACAGGGTCGCCCGTCTCGCGTGTCGCCCAGTAGAGCATATCCAGGTTCATCATCGCGTCAATGATGGTCCGCCCGCGCCGATCAGGCGGATCGCTGATTGCGCCCCAGGCCTGGATGTACTTGCCCTTCTCATTGAAGCGCTGAATGAGCGCCTTCGAGGCGTTGATGGCCGGCGTCTTCAAGTTGGCGTCGCCCGTGATCTGTGCGCCCAGGACGTGCGACAGCTCGAACAGGAACCCCATGTCGTGGGTCGTCGTGCCATGTTGGCGACCGGCCAGTCGCGCGGCCCAGCCGCGTGCGGCGGCTTGGAGCGTGTGGTCGCCGCTGTGCACGAATGCCAGCCAGAGCAGGCCGACCCAGTGACCGCCCACCCAGCCGCCGCTGTCGACGCAATTCCAGCGCCCGTCTTTGGCAAGCTCGGGAAAGCTGGTCAGTTTGGAGAGATTGTCACGCGTGCGCGCGATCGCAAAGTCAAGCATCTCGGAATACATGGACGTTGCATGTGCCACGATCATCCTCCTCGTTTGGGTACGTTACACCACAATCCACAGCAACAGCGCCGAAACGAACGGAACGGTCAGGTTATCGAGACCCCAGGGGGTGAGTCCCTCGGCGAGCGTCGCCGCTGCGCACACTAGCCCTGCCGCGGCAATGGCAGTCGGCGTCGCAACCCCGAAAGCCAGGAGCGCCAACAGAACGCTAACGAAGCTGATCAGCAACATGGCAATGCTGCCTTCCCACGACTTCATGTGGGTGTAGAAGAGGTGGCGATGGCGGCCCCACCTCTCGCCGACAACGGCAGCCAGGGCGTCGCCCCAGGTCATGGGCATCAGCCCCGCCACGACCACCTCAGGCCTGGCCCAGCACAAAGCGATAATGAGAGCAAACGCGATCGGGAAGTACACGGTGCCCAGATTGGTCTTGTCCTTCGACTCAATCGACGTAAAGACGTTCTTGCGGTAGGAGATGTAGTTGATCAGGACAAAGCTGAGCGGGGGGATGATGGCGAACTGCCAGGTCTTGAAGAGCGCAACCGTGCCGATGACCCACATGCCGACGCCGACGTGCACAAACTTGCGCGTGAACGACGTCGAGCCGTGGAAGACGCATCGCCCCAGCAACTCGCCGGCCATGAGCACTGCGAACACGTACACGTACGAGACCCCCAGGGCAATCACATCGGCTTGCTGCATGGTCAATCTCCTCTGGGTCAAGGTGTCAGAGTATCAGAGTGTCAGGGTGACACCTTGACGCCTTGACACCCTGACACTCTATATCTCCTTCGCCAATTGAGCGGCGACACTTGCATTGTTCAGAAGCAGAGCCAGGTTGGCTGTCAGGCTCTCCCCACCCGTCAACTCATTGACCCGGCGCAAAAGGAATGGCGTGATGGTTTTGCCGCGCATCCCCGCTGCTTCGATCAGTGCGTGTCCAATCGCGGTCTCCACTTTCTCACGTGGCATCTCGGCCTCGGCAGGGACGGGAACAGTGACTAGCACGCCGCTGCCAAGCCCCAGCGCCCAATGCGCCCGCACAATAGCGGCAGCATCTTCAATCGTCTCGACGCGAGCGTCCACCGCGTGTCCGCTGTTGCGCGAGAAGAAGGCGGGAAACTCGTCGCTGCGATAGCCCAGGACGGGCACCCCTGCTGTTTCCAGCCACTCCAGCGTCGCGCACAGATCAAGAATTGCCTTGGCGCCCGCACAGACGACCGCGACTGGCGTGCGCGCCAGTTCGGATAAATCGGCCGAGACATCGCTCGTGTTGCCACGATGGACGCCGCCGATGCCGCCCGTTGCAAGAACCTTGATCCCCGCCATGTGCGCCAGCAGCATCGTCGCCGAAACGGTGGTCGCGCCGTCCAGCTTCTGCGCCGCACAGATGGCGACGTCGCGCCGGCTCACTTTGGCGATTTTCTTACCCTTGGCCAGATACTCCACCTGCTCAGACGTCAGCCCGATGTGCGGGCGGCCGTTGAGGATGGCGATCGTGGCCGGCACAGCGCCCTCAGCGCGCACGGCTTCTTCCATACTGAGGGCCGTCTTGACGTTGTGCGGGTAGGGCAGGCCGTGGGCGATGACCGTTGATTCCAGGGCAACGACAGGGCGATGGGCCGCCAGCGCCTCGCGCACCTCCGGCTGAACGACGAGCATATCATTCATCAGCGCACCTCCACGTCTGCCACGAAATAGCGGTCGGCGGGCATCCCTTCGGCTTGCACCGCCAAAGCTTGTCCATTACGATCCAACACCTGTACCTCAACGCGGTAACGGCCGCGCGGCGTGCGCGGGTTCATGTTCACATCGTAGCCATCGCGCACGGCCTCACCCGTCTGCCAGCGCTGTGGCGGATAGACGCGCCAGACTTCCGTCGCCCTGTCCAATCGCTCTCCCCAGACCTGGCCCAGCTTGTCGGTGACGCGCAGCCGCACAGTCAGCCCATCGAGGCCGGCGCTGCCCAGGCGTTGCCAGCTCAGGCGCACATGCACCCAGCCGCTGGGCGGGTGGTAGATCTCATCGTGAGCGACGACAGCGCGGTCCGCCTGCGCCGTCAGCAGCGCCAGCCGCCCGCCAAAGGTCGCCAGCGGCATGGAGCCGGCAGGGACGGGCGAGCGATAGCGCACGGCAAAGGCGCGCACCTCGACGCCGCGTGGATACTGCTCGGTCAGCTCCGGATAGCGCTCGAGCAACCAGCGCCGCAGCAGCCCCGTCGGGTCAAGCTGTTCGCCGTGCGACCACACCAGCCAGACCGTCTCGTACTGCTCGATCCCCTGTAAAGCCAGAGCAATGGCCTCAGCTTTCACGGGGTCGCTGAATGGCTGCAAGATCGGCAGCGCGCCGCGATAATAGTAGCTCAGGGGCAGGCTGGCGTAGTAGGGCATGGCCAGAATGGCATCGTTGGGGCCGGCATGCTCCGTGATATAGCGCGCCGCCGCTCGCCAGTCCTCTTTGCCCATGCTGCGATCCCAATCGTAGCGCAGGGCAAAGAGCGAGATGAAACAGAGCACACAGAGCGCCGCCGCGCCGGCGGCTGCGCGGCGCTGCCAGAGCGCTTCCACACCCAGCGCCACGGCCAGCAAGAAGGGCGCGGCCACAATGATGATATAGGGCGGGCCGAAGATGGGCAGCCGCCACACCGACAGGAGAAAGATGAGCGAGAGCGGGACGATGGTGTAGAGAACGACGATCAGTCCCTGGCTCAGATCGCGACGTATCACCCAGATTGCGCCAATTACAGCGAGTGCTACGCCGGGCGCGGCCAGAATCTGCCAGCCCGCTGGCACCTGGCGCAGGAGCAGGATGACCGGCGCGGTCGTGATAAGCGAGAGAATCGTGGGAACGGCGCGCTCGGTGGTGATGACGCCGCTGGCATGCCAGGCCAGGGCCGCCAGGGGCGTGAAGGCAAGTCCCGCCGCGACAACGGCCAGCAATCCCTGCACAGCATTCTTGCGCTGCCGCCGCAACGATAGAATCACGGCCAGGCCATGGAAAGGTACGACCAGGACGCCAATGATCGATGTATAGATGCCGCCAACCGCCGCCAGCAGATAGCAGAGCCACCACCTGACGCGCCCGCTTGCCAGGCCGCGCAGGAGGAAAAACGTGCTGGCGACGCTGAGCGTACCGAGCAGCGCGTACATGCGCACTTCCTGGCTGTACCAGATCAGGTAGGGGTTGACGGCCGCCAGCAGCGCGGCCAGCAAGCCGGCGCGCATGCCCGCCAGCTCCTTCGCCAACAGATACATGAAGACGACAAGCAGAAATCCCAGCGCCGCCACGTGCCCGCGCAGCGACGCCTCACCGTCGCCGAAGATGCGTATCCAACCATGCAGCGCCAGATAGGAGAGCGGCGGGTGAGCATCCTCGGTCATGTTGGTCGTGTACGCCAGGATGTCGCCCGTCGACATGCGCGCCCACTTGATCGACACACTCTCATCCAGCCACAGGCTGTGATAGGTCAGGCCAAACAGGCGCAGCGCCAAAGCCAGGAACAGGATGGCGAGAAGGAGAGAGCGAGGGCGCGCAAAACAAGCTGTGAAGCGTTTCATAGGTCCCCAGGCAAGAAATGGTGAAGTCAATGGCTAGTTGTCGCCCGGCCGCTGGCGTGGTAGAAAGATGGCAGAGCGCCCCCTGGGCATAGCTGTGCCCGTGCTGACCAGGCGCTCCAGCCCGTCTTCCACAGCATAGGGCGTGCCGCCGACGCGGGCAACCGTGCAGCCCAACGAGCGCAGTCGCTCTTCGTCCTCGCCGCTTACGGCCTGCAAGTCGCCCACGATCAATACCTGTTGGGCGAGTTGTGCGTCTTCGAAGCGGAAGGTGACCGTGGGGGCAAAGGCGCGCATGTAGCGCCGGGCAAGGCGCAGGTTGACGTGCGTGCCCATCGTTGCCGCCGGCCCCAGCAGGAGCGCCAGCCTGATGATTTTCTCTTCGGCCGGCAGAGGGAGAACGAGATCAACGGTGACGGACATGACGCCGTCCACAACGGCAGTCTGGCTGACCTCACCGCTCTGCAGAGTGTACGTCCCTCCGACCAGACCCATGAACTCGTAGCTGCCATCAGCGCCCGTCTTCGTCTCGCGCTTGCTTGACCCCGCCCCTTGCGGACCCAGCAGCAGGACGGCAGCGGCGGCCACGACTGTTCCCTTCTTCGAGCGAGCGCGCCCTTTGATCACGCTGCTGCGCGGGCGCACGTCGATGGCGGGCGCCTCGATAGTATTGGAACCGTCGAGGCGCAGATTCGAGATAGTCTGGCCGGCGACGGTGATAGTATACGTTCCTGCGGCCAACAGACGGAACTCATAGACCCCCTGTTCGTTGACGGTTGTGTGCCGCTGCTCGCCGCTTTGTGAGCGCAGCATCACCTCGATGCCGGCCTGCCCGCCAAGCAGCGTGCCGCGCAGGGTGCTGGTCGGGCCAGGGAGGGCATAATCAAAGACAATGATGTTGGCGCCATCGAGTGAAATATCGCGGCCAACGCTGCCCTGGCCGGCCAGGTCGAGCGCGTATGCGCCCGGCGCAAGGTCGCGCAAGGCATAGTAGCCCTTGTCGTCAGGGCTGGCACGGCGCGTGCTGTTGTCGGGCAGGCGTAGGGTGACGGTCTTGTCCCTGGCGCTGCCACTGATTGTCCCCTCGATAACGCTGCCGCTCGCGCCGGGGGCGGGCGAGCGCTGGAAGACGAGGACGAATCCAACAGCCCGGCCAAACGGCAGACCCAGACCAAGCACGCGATCGCAGGGCAGCCCGTCCACCCAGGCGCTATATGATCCTGTCTCGTCCGGCGGGTTATACGATGCGGAAATGGGGAACTCAGCGCTGTGCGCCGGCAGTTCGCGCTGCTCGGTTGACTTGCGACCAACTCCGTCCGGCCAGGAGAGAATGACCTCTTGCCCGGCGACAGTCCTGCCCACCTCGTCGAGAACATCGTAGTACACGGCGCTGCTCATGCCCGCCTGCTCATTGTCGAGCAGATGAGCGCTGACGAGTTTCCAGATCAGCGCGCCGGCGCTGGCCTCTGCCGGGGCGACGGTGACGCGCAAATCGGAGAGTCGCTTGTCCCAATCAAGCACTGGCGTGGCAGAAACCGGCGGGCGCAGCTCGTGGAACGCCAGTGTGTTGGTTCCGTCGAGTTGCAGCCCGGCTTTGTAGAGTCCGCCTGCCTGGAGCGTGTAGATAGCCGGAGCAAGCCCGAAGAAGCGGAACTTACCGTCGACGTCGCTGCTGGCCGCGGCGCTGTAGCCGTCGCTGCGCAGCGTCACACGCAGTCCGCCCACGCCGCGCATGGCGACCACGTCGCCCTGGATCGTGCTGTGGTGCGGGCCTTGCTTCTCGAGGCGAGACACCGATGGCAGCGCATTCAAGGCATCGACGGTGGGAAGTCGCCCGTTGAGCTGAAACTGCTGATTCCACCAGTTAGTGAACCAGGCCTGACCCTCCCAGCCGGGACTGAAGTGTCCCAACTCGTAGTTGGCAATCAGCCAGGGGCAGCACGCAAAGTAGTAGGGTGGGGCAGACGTCTGCATGTAGGAGAACATGGCGACGGTCATCTGCTGGTGCAGGCGGGCCGTGATACGGGGATAGCGGCGATCATCACGCCAGCCCATGACAACGCCGCCCTCGGTGGAGATGATTGGCAGCGAGTAGCCAAGCGCACGCACACACTGATTGTCGAGAAACTCAAAGGCGCGGAAGCAGGCGACGTCGTCCATGATCGTGTCGCCGGGGTTCTTGTCTTGCCAGCGCCAGGCGTTGATGGTGGCAACGGGAACGCTGTCCCAGGCCCAGTCGCCTTCAGCGGCGTAGTCGGCGGGCGTGAGCGGCTGGCCGCGCTGGTTAACGTCATCGTCAGGATAATCAAGAGGATGGTTGAGGTTGTAGTTGTGGATGGCGAGCCATGAGCCCGCCGCCAGTGCGTCCTTGCCGCCCTTGTCCACAATGGCCTTGATAATATCGTCCTTGCGGCCAACGCTCAGGGCGGGAACAGCGGGCAGGGCGCCGGCGTCGAGACACTTGCCCGCATCGTAGAGCCAGTTGTCGACAACGATGTCCAGCCATTTCATGGGGCGCGAGATGCTCCACTCAACCTGTAAGTCGGGCTCGTTGTTGGTCTCGATGTAGCGTGCGCCGAGCCTGGCCAGGTTGCGGATCGTCTTCTCTTCCGTGCCGCCGATGTGGCCGGGGTTGGGCTCGAGGCGATAGAGACGGACGACAGGCATAATGCCTTCGTCGAGGAGGCGGCCGCACAGGCGTATCGAGCTGCCGCCGCCATCGTCCAGCACCTTGAGCCAGCGGATATTCATGGCCTTCAAGCGAGCCATCCACTCATCGACTTCGGTTGGGTGATATGGCGTCGCGCTCCAGTGCAGGCCACGCCCATTGTCGCTTCCAGGCCGGGGATAGGCGCTCAATTCCATAGTCTTCTCAGTCGTCAATAATCAGTAGCGGTCGTCAGCACATCATCTGTAAGACGATTATAGCATGTTGGCGACGAAAAGCAAATGCCTGGCGCTCGCGATGCTGCCCTTTCTCGCCGAGACCGCAGTGTGTTATAATGGGTGCAGCATCGGAGTAAGCGCCGCCGACCGGCGCGCTGGTCTCACGTCTGGGCGCTGCTGCGCCGCAGGAGGAGTGTGTGATGCGTCTGGGAGTCATCGGCCACGGCCAACGGGTCAGCGGCCTCATCAACGATTGTTTCCGGGCAATCGCGCCCGATTTGAGCGTCGTCGCCATCGTCGATCCGGACGAGAAAGGGGCGCACGCACGCCTGCCGGAGGCAGATAGAGCAGCGGCGCGCTTCTACGCAGACCTGGACGACATGGTGCGGCGAGAGCATCTCGATGCACTGGTCATCGGCACCCGCTGTAACCTGCACACGCCCTACGCCATCCAGGCGGCACACTACGACCTGCCGTTGTTCCTGGAGAAGCCGGTAGCAACCAGCATGCAACAGGCGCTGGCGCTGGAAGACGCTTTCGCGAACGCGCGTTGCATGGTGATGGTCAGCTTCCCTCTTAAGCTTTCCCCACTGTGCGAGCTGGCCAGACAGCGCATTCAGGAGGGAGCGGTGGGCAACCCTCTGCATATACTCGGCGTCAACTACGTGCCGTACGGCACTGTCTACTTCGATGCCTTCTACCGCGACTACTCGGTCACCCAGGGCCTGTTCCTGCAGAAGGCCACGCATGACTTCGACTACATGTCCTACCTGATGGGGTCTTCCATCGTGCGTGTCGCTGCCATGCAGACGCGCGGGCGCGTCTTTGGCGGCGACAAGCCTGCAGGCCTGCACTGCTCGGATTGCCCGGAACAAGGTGAATGTCTGGAAAGCCCCCAGAATCGCCGCCGCAACGGGTCCGGCGGATTCCTGAACGACCACGCCTGCACGTTTGGCATAGAGTGCGGCACACCCGCAAGCGGCATGAACGAAGACTCGTCGAGCGCTCTGCTTGAATTCGCATCGGGAGCGCACGGCGCCTACACGCAGGTCTTCTACACGCGGCGCGATGCGGCAACGCGCGGAGCGACGGTGAGCGGCTATCACGGAACACTGAGCTTCGACTGGTATCGCAACGAGATGCGCTACGTGCGCCACCACCGGCCTTTTTCCGACCTGACCAGCGCCGGCGAAGGCGCCAGTCATTTCGGGGGCGACATTGAGCTGGCGCGCGACTTCGTCAAGATGGTACGCAACCATCGCCAGCCACGCGTCACCATGCAAGACGGCATCCAGAGTGTCTACGCCTGCCTGGCCGCCAAGGAGTCGGCGGAAACAGGGCGCATGATTAGCGTACGTCAGGTAGGGCAGGCAGCAGCATAGCAAGGCAAGCATCACTCAGTAACGGAGGATCAACAGCAGGGGACCTGACCATCCGTCACAACCTGTTTTTCGAGACCCTGGAGGGCACTCGATGGAGACCGACCCGCGCAAGACCAGCACTCCGCCATCCGATGACGAGAGCGCCGTCCGCTCGCTGTATAAGCAGATGTTGAACTCCTGGAACAGACAGGATGCCGCTGGATTCGCGGCACTGTGCGAACCTGATGGCCGCCTGGTCGGGTTCGATGGCAGCCAGCACGATGGCAGGGTGCAGATCGAGTCGAATCTTGGGCAGATTCTTTCCGGACACCCCACCGCCGCCTACGTCGCCAAAGTCAGAGAGGTGACTTTTCTGGCGCCACACGTCGCTGTCCTGCGTGCGGTCGCCGCTATGGTTCCACCCGGACAATCCGACATCAATCCCGCGCTCAACGCTGTGCAAACGCTCGTTGCCACCAGACATCGAGGACAGTGGCACACCTTTCTCTTCCAAAACACCCCGGCCACGTTCCACGGCAGGCCGGAACTCAGCAAACAACTGACAGAAGAGCTACGTGAGGTTCTGCGCTCTGCCCCATCCGGGCAGATCACCAAATAGCCATCATAACCAATGCTGAGCACGGTTGCCAATGACCGTGGTCAGCGCTGCGGCGCACGCAGCCAGCGCATAGGGCAGCGCAAGGATGGGGGAATGCATGGGTATCTGGGCGATCAGCATTTTCAACGCGGCGCCGACGAGCGATCCACCGGCGATGGCCGGATGAGCGCTATCTGCAAACCGATGAGCCAGACACACCAACACTTGTCTCTCGACAGCGACAACCTCGCGCTGGGAGTAGCTTTTCTTGCCAGCGTCGACCCCGATCTGGCGCGCCTCAGCGCCGAACTCGGCCTGCCGCCTCTGTGGGCGCGCCAGCCCGGCTTTCCGACACTGGTACACATCATACTTGAGCAGCAAGTCTCACTGGCCTCGGCGAAGGCGGCGTTCACCAGACTGCAGGAAGCCACCAAGGTGGTCGCGCCTGGCACATTTCTCAAGCTCAATGACGGTGAGCTCAAGATCATCGGCTTTAGCAGGCAGAAGGCATCGTATTGCCGGGCGTTGGCACTCGCAGTACTATGCGGCGAGCTTGACATCGCCGGGCTAGAGTCACTAGATGATGCAGCGGCTCGGGCGACGCTCACCGCGATACGAGGCATCGGATCGTGGACGGCGAACATCTACCTGCTCATGGCCCTGTTGCGACCCGACATCTGGCCGTCCGGCGACCTGGCTCTGGCGACGGCGATCCAGGAGATCAAGCAGCTTTCGGCGCGGCCCAATACGGCGGAGATGGATCGCATCGCCGCGCCCTGGCAACCGTGGCGCGCCGTCGCAGCCCGGCTGCTCTGGCGCCACTACCTCAGCACGCGTAAGAACGGCAGAATCTGAGCGCCCGACAGGGGCGTGAGCGTCGTCCTTTCCGAAGGCGGCGTCTGCCTCTGCAATCCGTGTAGTAAGGTGCTCCCTTGCACCGTCCAGGCGGCAAGACAGCCCCCATTCTGGCGCGGTAGAGAGACCGCGCCCTGCGCGACCAACAGAGATGACGCTCAGCCTACGGACGCGCCAGAGCCTTGCTGTAGAAGCGAAGGTAGTCGAGCGTGTGCGCCATCCAGTAGGTATAGTCGTGTACGCCCTGATTGACTTGCCAGATGTGGGGCACGCCCCTTTGAGCCAGCGCATTGTGCAACTCATTGTTGCGCGCCAACCAGATATCTTGCTCAGTAATGTCAATCCATATTTGCAGCTTGTTCAGGCCGGCAGCCGTGCGAGCCAGCGCAACCGGGTCGTTGCGGCGGAACTCTTGCCCCACACCGAGAATCGGCTGCGATCCGTCATCAGAACGCAGGCTGGCGCTGTGCGCTCCTGCGCTGTTGAAAACCTCAGGGTGCTGGAAGGTGAGGCTAAGTGCGCCCCATCCCCCCATCGACACGCCGCCAACGGCGCGGGCCTGCGCTGTGCGGATCGTCCGGTACACGGCATCGATGTGATTGACCACGTCTTTCCATATGTACTCGCCCCAGCGCGGCCCGTTGCCGGCGTTGTCCGTCCAGTAGCCCGTGTCGCCCTGGGGGAAGACAATGATCAATGGACGGCACGCTGCCGTTGCGGATCTCCCGATCCGCGACATCGATGAACCCGTAACCTGGCCACTCGTCGCGATGACTTCCGCCCCCATGCAGCATGTAGAGAACAGAATAGCTTTGACCTCCCTTGTCATAGTTGGGAGGGAGGTAGATGTCGTAGGGCATGGTGCGGTCCAGAGCGGCGCTATAGAACAATCGCTCGATGAGCACGCCTTGAATGCCGTTGTTGTAGCGGCTCAGGCGTTGCACGGCCTCCTGTGTGCTCGGCTGCCACAAGGGCGCGGGTGTTGCGGTCGGGGGACGCGGCGTCGCTGTGTGCGTCGCCGTCGGTGTGGGCGGAACCTGCGTTGCGCTGGCTGTTGAACTGGCGGTCTGTGTCGATGTGGGGATAGGCGTCTGCGACGCCGTTGGCGTTGCGATGGGCGTCGTCGATGCAATCGGCGTCGCCGGGACGGACGGAGTTACGGCCGCCACGGTCGCGACAGGCAAAGGCGTCGCCGGGTCTACAGCGCGCGTCTGAGTTGCTGCCGGCGCACACGCAGCAACGGGGAGTAGAGAGAGGACGGCAAGAACGCAGCACACGACCACTCGACGTCCCATATCTGAGATGTCACCGTACAGGCGAGCGACGGGGGAGCAGTTGGCTGGCATGAGGTTATTGCCGCACCAGAGCATTGGCGTAGAAGCGCAAGTAGTCGACAACGTACTTCATCCAGTACGTATAGTCGTGGCCGCCCGGCTTCACCTGCCAGATATGGGGGATCCCCCTCGCCGTCAGCTTGTCGTGTAGCTCCAGACTACGATCCAACCAGGGGTCATCCTGCCCGGCGTCAATGTAGATCTGCAGCCGCTCAAGTCCAGATACCGTCCCGGCAAGAGAGATGGGATCCTTTTGTTTGTACTCGTCGCCGCTTCCCAGGAGCGGGAGGGTACCGTCATCCGGCCGCAGGCTCGAGCTATGCGCGCCAACGACGCCGAAGACGTTGAGATGCAGGAAAGCATTGGTCAGGGCGCCAAGACCACCCATCGACAGGCCGCCGATCGCCCGCGACTGCGCCATGCGCAATGTGCGATACGTGTTGTCGATATGCCTGACGAGATCGCGGTACACATATTGCCCCCAGCGCGGCCCGTCGTTGGCGTTGTCCACCCAATAGCCTGTGTCTCCCTGGGGGAGAACGATGATCATCGGCTGGAGATTGCCGTTATTAACCTCGCGATCGGCGACCTCAACCAGACCATAAGCCAACCACTCATCACGATGAGCGCTGCCGCCGTGGAGCATAAACAAGACCGGATAGCGCCGGTTGGCCACATCATAATCAGGGGGCAGATAGATATTGTAGGGCATGTCACGATCAAGCTCCGCGCTATAGAACCAGCGCTCCACCAGCATGCCGCGGATGCCCGGAGTGTAGCGACTGAGACGCGTGGCGGCGTCGCCCGTGCTCGACTGCCACGGCGACGCCCCGGTCACAGTCTGTGGTAGAGGAGTAGGCGTTGGCAGCAGCACAGGGGCAGCCGGAATGCTACCCTTGACGATAGGCGTTCCAAAACGGCTCGGGACGCGATCCTGAGTCAGGCTGGCTGCCGCGGCCGCCTGGACATCTATCCCCGGGACGGCAGGAGACGGATCCGCGAACATAATGACCAGCGCCAGCACGGCAAAGAGCACAGGCGACGCATACCACAGGCGCAGTGTCCTCGGTTGAGGCGCCAGGAATTGGCGACGAACGAGCAGCCAGATCAGCAGCACAGCGCCTATCTGCAAGAGTGCATTGAACCGACCCAGGCCAGTCGCTGGCAAGTTCAACGGCGTCAGAAGAAAAGCGATCACGCCGACGAGCGCCACGTGGGCCGTATAGGCGTAGAGTGCATGTTGGCCCAGCGGCAAAAACAGCCACCCCACAAGCTTCTTCAGAGCAGCCCAGAAGTGCGTCGCCAGCATGAACAGAAATGTGAATGTCACGATGGAGGCGATGATTCGCCCCGGGCGCAGTGCAACTTTCGAGAAGAAGTTGTCCTGCAACCAGGCGCGCACGCCATGATCAACGACGCTTGTACCGGCTGCACTGACGGGCATCAGCCCGGCAGGCGTCTCGATCGCGACAAACGCCACGATGAGAAGCGCCATGGCAATGCCGCTCACGACGAGCGCAATACGCGTCTCGCGGCAGCCCAGCGCGGGGATGCGATCCTGGCGGTAGCCCAGCACAAGCCCGCCAAAGAACAGAAGCTGCCATGCCGAGAAGTCGAACAAATAGTTGCCGGCAATCGGCCAGGGCAGCGAGGCGTACTCGGGGAAGACCTGGAACAGACCCCAGATCGCCAACGAACCGCCCAGGACTGGCCAGGCGTAGCCGCGCGCCAGCATCACAAAGGCAAGCGGAGCGACGATAAACAGCACCGTATAGAGCAGCATGACATCCACCAGATAGTAGGTGCGGTGCATGGTCAGGATGCTGACAACCACTTTGAGCGGGTTGGAGAGGTCGACACCCTGCGCCCAGGGCAAATAGAGTAGCTCCGACAGGGGAAGAAAGAGCAAGGTCATGCCAACCGTCAGGAGAAACAAGGTAAAGGCCCGGGTCAAGATCTTCTGCAAGGCGCCCATGTCATCGCGCGCGATCATGCGCCGGTAGACCAGCCCGGCCACAAGACCAGATGTGAGAATGAACCCTTCGGCGGCCGAGGTGTAGAAACGGTTGCCCCCGGTCAAGAGGTAGAGAGGAGACTGGCCGCGCACATGATCAACGATCATAGCGACGACAAAGAACCCACGCAGCAGATCGATGCGCAGGTCGCGCCCGGTCGACGTCAGATACTCGGGTAGCGCGAAGTCGGGATCGTCGATGACGCCAGCCCTGGTCAGGATACGCCTGGTCCCGCCGCCGGGCGGCATGGTGACGTCTTCGCGGCATTCTTCCCACAACAACTCGGACGCCGCCGCGTCAGCCGGGCCGGGCTGAGCTTTTGGTGGGGGTTCAGTCTTGGGAGCAGTGTGCTCGGATCTCATTCAATCACCTCGTTCACCCACTGCATCCGATAGAGATGGGGAGCAAGGGCGTCACCGGATGGGTCTGCGCTGGAGGCTGACCTGTAACCGCCATGTCAGAGGGACACAAATTGTCACAACAAGCGGCAGCATCACGATTATAGCATAGCGCAGTATCGGTTGTCCAGCACGATATTCTCCGCGACAGGGCTTGTGCAAAGTCGCCCGTCTGAGCGTAGGGGCAGTCTGAGACCTGCCTTCCCACGACCACACGGGGCAGGCGGGCAGGTTTCAGACCTGCCCCATACGCATCAAGCTAAGGACCCGAACACATCGCCTTTCGCCCCCCACCCCCAATTCTGGGGGAGACGCCGCGTACAAACGGAAGGACGCAGTGCAACGGCGGCGAACGGAGCGGCCACAGCGCCTTGCGGATGCTGTTTCCCCCAAAGTTGGGGGGCAGGGGGGGCAATCCATGCGCCGCCACTCACTCAACTCAGCCCAATGGGCAAACACTGGGCCTGTAGAGGTTCACGACAAGCGCGACATGCCCCGCCACACGTTCGCCACGCTGATCAATTGGTCTTAGCTTGATACGCATGGGCAGGTCTCAGACCTGCTCCTACGGATCGTTGCGCCTATTCGTGGACTTTGCACAGGCCTTGTCTGCGCTAAGGTCCAGCAGAGAATCCTCATCATAGTCCAATCTGCGCTTAACATCTCTCTAATCTCCATGGCGCATTATACACTCACAGTCTAACGACAGAATAGACCGCGATACTGGCCCGTCAGGGTCTATCGCTCTTTGAAGCATTTGAAGCATAAGGAGTACGCCAACATGAAGAAGAATTCAATCTTGCTGAGCCTGGTGCTCGCTCTGGTCCTGGCTGGCTGTAGTCTTGCAACGCCATCCGCCAAGGCTCCGCTCGCCACACTGGCGCCGGCATCGACAGTAGGCCCCGCTCAGACAAGCTATGCGCCCGCAGCGCCGGCCACGACGTCGACGCTCGATGCGCCGGTCGCCGCCAATGGCACAGTAGCAGCGCTGCAAGAAGCATTCCAGAACGTCTACACCAATGTGAACCCATCTGTTGTCGCGATCAACGTCGTCTCACGTGCGACAGTGCCGTTCGGACGTGGCAGCAGCCCGCAGATGCAGCAAGGGCTCGGCTCTGGTTTCGTCTGGGACACGAATGGCAACATTGTCACCAACAACCATGTGATCGATGGCGCAGACCAGATCACGGTGGTCTTCTATGATGGTACGGAGGCCCCGGCCAAGCTTGTGGCCGCCGACTCGCAGAGCGACCTGGCCGTTGTCAAAGTTGACGTCGCAGCCAGCCTACTCAAGCCCGTGCGCATGGGCGATTCGACCAAGGTGAAAGTGGGCCAGTTCAGTATCGCCATCGGCAACCCGTATGGTGAGCAGAATACTATGACCACCGGCATCATCAGCGCCCTGGGCCGCTTCCTGCCTAGCGATCTCAATGCACAAGGCCCATCCTATCAGATTCCCGACATGCTGCAGACAGACGCCCCCATCAACCCGGGCAACTCTGGCGGCGTGCTCCTGGATATTGACGGAAACGTGCTCGGCGTGACGTCGGCAATCGAGTCGGCGGCGGGGTCAAGCGCTGGTATTGGCTTCGCCATCCCGGCGGAAATTGTGAACAAGGTTATCCCTGCCCTGATTAGCACTGGTAAGTATGACCATCCATACCTTGGACTCAGCGGCGCTGACCTGACGCCAGCGCTGGCGACAGCCATGAATCTCGACGCCAAGCAGCGCGGCGCTCTCATCGCCACTGTAAGCAGCGGCGGCCCTGCGGCAACAGCCGGCGTTGTGGGCTCGACCACAACGGCGACCGTGAACGGGCAGCAAACCACCGTTGGCGGCGATGTGATTGTCGCCATCGACGGGCAGCAGGTCAAAACCTTCAACGACGTTGTTTCTTACCTGGCGGTTTCAACCAAGGTCGGTCAGAAAGTGACTCTCACCATGCTGCGCGATGGCAAGCAGGTCAGTGTCACGGTGACGCTGGGCGCACGGCCAACCACGCCGGCAGCCAGCAGCAACCCGACGCCGTAGCAGCGCTATCCCTACGGCACCAATCCAAACCAGATTGACCCGAACACGAACGGAATGACCTTGAGCTAGACCAATGGCGGCGCTCCAGCCGGAAGCGGTAGCAGGACCAGCGCCACAGCAGAAACACGCTCGCCCCGCTCCGATCTGCCAGAAAACCAGCGCAGATCAGAGTGGGGCGAGTCTTCTTGTTCTCTCGTGGCCCAACGGGGCTACGGCTTCTTCGCCAGCATGTTACGGCCCTCGACGACCACTGTCACCGCGGCGACGGCCATCACCTGCAGCTCCGGCAGCCGCCGCACCAACAGCGCTCTGCCCTCGAACGAGATACCGCCAACCGAGACTGATCCGGCCCCCTCCTCGCAGAGCACAAACGTGTCGTCGACAGCAGCGCCCCGTATGCGGAAGGCCGTCGTCTTGGCATCGGCCAGCAGGCGCGTGACGGCGGGGTATTGGCTCTCACCAGGCGGCAGCGGGAACAGGACAGCATCGAGGCGGGCAGGCAGGGATTTCTCGCACTGCACCGTCACGTCCCAGGCCGGGAACTCGCCCCAGACGCCATACCAGCCCACAGCCGGCGACGTTTGCCCTTTCTCCTTGCGCACATCTAGTCCACCCGTATCAACCGGCAGGATGGCCAGGTTGCCCAGGCCTTCATCACGCGTCACGATCGCCGCGGGCGACACCGACACCTCGCCCGCCTGCAAGGGAACAGCCGTACCCGGCGCGTAAATGGGAGCGATGTGGAAAACCTGCTCCAGTGTGTGGCTGTTCTTGCCTCTGATCAGGTCGCACAGAATCCAGTAGCCGGGCTTGACGTAGAAGATCGCCCTGCGCTGCGAGATGCTCTTGTCGACCTGGGCGGCGTCGCCGCGGTCTGGATAGGGATCGGCGGCGAAGCCCTCCAGGTACTCGCTGCTCACGAAGTCAAACCCCGGCTCGCTCACCCACTCGTTCTTGCCTGTAGTCGAGAAGCGTGCGCCGAAATCGAAGCGTCGCGCCTGGCCCCGCCCATCCACCATGACGATATTGTGCGCCCGCGATGACTTGAAGTAGTGCGTCAACTCGGTCGGCGAATACGAATAGATATTGGGGTCGCCGATCAGCAGGCGACCATGGGCGTAGGCGGTGAAGGTCAGCTTGTCCTCATGCTGGTGCGATGCGCCCCAGGCCGCGCCGTCAAAGAAGAGGAACTGCCCATCTTCTCCCCAGCGATCACGCATTGCATAGTATTGGGCCGACGGCCAGGCGTGTGAGGCCTCGGGCGCCCGGCCTTCCTTGCCGTACGTACCGCCCCAGCGCAGATCGGCGCGGTCAAAGACGTCAGCGGCGAATCGCAGCGTCGGCGCAGGATCGATCGGCTGGGCGCTGCAATCATTGAACATGGGCAGCATGTGATTGGGCTGCGCGGCGAAGAGATACATCTCATGCGCTTTTTCGGCCAACGTGACAAAGTCTTTGGGCAGATTCACACCCCGCGCCCGCGCCGCCTGCACGACAGAGAAGAGCGCATTGGTGGGGAACATATGATAGCCGTGGCTCAGCTCGAATTGGAACCCGTCATCATAGTAAGCGAAGCTATTGATCCACTTCAGCCGGCGCAACGCCACGCGCAGGTAGGCGTCTGCATCCTTAAGCTCAGGCGAGTAGAGCGCCGCCACGGCCATGCCTGACGCCTCAACCTGATACCAGTTGTTGGGGCCGCCACAGAAGGCCATCAGGTAGCGCATGTGCTCGAGGCGCGAGCGCGCCAGCATGCTGTGCAGGGCAGGATCGAATGCATCCGTCAGTCCCAGGTAGCCGACGGTATCAATCCACACTCGCCACTGCCGGCTGCCCACTTCCAGCGTGCGCCAGGGGCCTGTGATCTGACGGTAATTGGGAATCGGGCACTGGCGGTAAAATGACCAGAGCAAGCTCGCTGCATGGCGGGCATACGTCTGGTCTCCCGTCTTAACATAGGCCGCAGCAAGATTGGAGATGGAGCGCTGGCTGTTCAGACTAACGGTTGACTCTTTGTCGTCAAACAGGCGTAAATACCAGTCGATGTCCGTACCGAATTGATGGCGCACCAGCATATGCGCTCGCAGTGTGAGCAGATTGTGGCACGTCTCATCCGCCTCCTGCATGTCCGGCTGCAGCAGGTACTCAGGCGAGCGCGCGGCCTGCTGCCAGGAGCGCGCCCGCACCAGAGCGCCGACGCTCTCAGGCGGAACCGGCCGCGTCATGTGCGCCGGATACTGCGCTTCTGACGCGTGCAACGTCTCCGCGCGTGAGTGGTCCAACAGTCGCCCCCACACGCGTTCACGCAGTGTGATCAGGTCGGCCAGAATGGGCAGGGCAAGCTCATCAGCGACGCGACACACCGCCAGTAGACAGTCGGCGGCGATGTGGTCCTCGATCGCCGCTTTGCGTGCGTGCAACTCGGTCGCCAGGCGTGCGCAGCCGGTGATGCGCCAGATATGGGCCTCGGCGTGGCGTCCTTCGCACAGGTAGCCGCACAGGGCCAGCGCCGTTCCGTTCAGAAGCACAGCATCGGGGAATTGTTGCGACCAGTCGCCGGCTGTATAGAACGCCAGCAGGTAATCGGCCATCGCAAACAGCAGCGGCCCTGGTTGCTCGCCGGCGACAATCAGCCCCAGCGCACGGCGCGCCGCTCCATCCATCGCCCATCTATCTTCTGACTTCCAGGGCAGTAACTCCGGCGGTATGTCCGCGCTCGCCGGCCGCGCGTACGCACTTAAGGGATGCAGAATCCCGGCCAATGTCTTGTCCATCAAGGTTCCTCCCCATTGCAGATCTCTGGCGACGCTGACGCCAGGCTGAAGCCATGCGCTACAACCACGAAGCCCTACAGGCTATGGTATGACGTGCGCCGATTTCAGGCCACCGATTCAGCCCGGCAGGGCTTTGTCTCTGTAGCGCACGGCTTCAGCCTGGCGCATGGCCGTCGCGGGAACAGCGAACCACTACGGCCACATCAGATGACACCGATTCAGCCCGGCAGGGCTTTGTCTCTGTAGCGCATGGCTTCAGCCTGGCGCATCGGATTCGCGTATAAACTGCTCCACCGTGGCCATGTTTGGGATGCCGCTGCGTCCCCCCGGCCGTGTCGCCTTGAGCGCCGCCGTCGCTGTCGCCACAGCAATGGCTCGCTCGATCGACGCACCGCGCGCCATCATGGTCGCATAGGCGCCGTGAAAGACATCACCGCAGCCGGTTGTGTCCACCGCCTTGATCTGGTAGCTCGGCCAACAGCGCACCTCGTCGCCAGTCGCACGCGTGCTGTACCAGCAGCCCTGCTCTCCGACCGTAACGATGCAGGCGCTGTGGTTTGGCCGGCGCAGCGCACGCACCATCTGCGCCGGATCGGTCAGCCCGGTCAACCTCGTGGTGAAGACAGAGCCGAGGATAACGTGATCCGCCTCGCGCGCCAGGCGCAGCGCGTTCTCATCGGGCGTTCGTTCCAGGTCAACGACGACAGGAATGCCATGCTCATGCGCCACGGCAACGGCATCGAAGGCAAAAGGCGCAACCGTGTTGTCCAGGAAGAGCACGCGGCAGTCCGCTATTGCCTGGTCGAAGTGGCGAATATCAGGACAGACAGCGCCGTTGCCGTAGTAAAGGATGGTGCGCCTGCCGGTCGTGCGCTCAACAACGATCGTGGAATGGGTCGGCCGCGCCTGCGGCTGGTGGTGAATCACCGAGCAATCGACGCCTTCGCGCTCAAGCTCGGCAATGGTGAAGCGCGAGCGGTCGTCGTCGCCGAGCACGCCGCCGAACGCCACGCGCGCTCCCAGGCGCGCCGCGGCGACCATTGCCGTGCCAGCCAGGCCGCCGCCTTCGCGCCGCTCTTCGACCACCCGCTCCTTGCTATCAGGCCCCGGATAGGTGTCGACATAGAGCAGATCATCGACGGCGATAACCCCGAAACCAAGAATGTCCCATCTCGGCATAGCGATGGCGCCCCTCGTTCATACAGTCTATATAGCTACCATGGTGGAAACAACACACGTGCTTATGGGGATCCGCAGACTCGGGCACAGATGGCAGACCAATGGTCGTCCTATCTGCGAAGCTCACCCCGTCTATCGGGTGTTGATCTGCGAAGCTCACCCCGCAGTAGAGCCTGCCCCGCCCCATCGGGCATCGGGTGTCATCTGCGGATTGTCCGGCTTTTCGTACGTTCGCTTTCCATGTATGTTTCATCCTGGTATTGGTATAGATGTCCATTGCTGGCCTCAGATGACTCCGGCGGCGACCAAGTCCTTACCAATCGCGGCGGCCGCATCGTCCGCCAAAGCAGGGAAAGGCGCCGCCGCTGTTCGGCCGCAGAGACCCAACAGGCTCAGCGCTGCCTTGAGGCAGGACAGCCACTGGCCATGCGTGTACAGCTTCGACAGGGTCATCAGTTGCTCTTGCAGCGTCCAGGCCCGCGCCAGATCGTTGGCGCGCGCAGCAGCGTAGAGATCGCTGCACAGCCTCGGCGCGACGTTGGAGAGACCGAGCACGCCGCCGTTGGCGCCGCGGGCGATGCTCAGCGCAACCACACCCTCGGCGCCCTGGTAGACGCCAAAGTCTGGCCGTTGCTTCTTGATGGCGAGCAGGCGCTGGAAGCGCGTCATATCGCCCCAACTGTCCTTGATGGCAACCACATTGGGGATCTCGGCCGTCAGCGCCACGGTTTCCGGCTCAAGTATCGTCTTAACCATCTGCGGGATATTGTAAAGCATCACAGGCGCATCAACCTGGCCGGCGATGGCCGTGAAGTGGCTGACCAACTCTTCCTGTGTGTGGGAAAAGTAGAACGGAGCGACAAGGACAAGATAGTCGCCGCCCTGGCGCAGAAGTCGCTTCGCTATGGACAGCGTTTGCTTCGTGCCCACGCTGGGTGCGCCCACTAGCACCGGAACCTTTCCTTTGGCCAGGGCGCTCACGCGCTGAACTAGCCGATCCTGCGTCTCAGGCATCACGGCCGGCCCTTCGCCGCATGATCCCAGCAGGAAAATGCCAGAAACTCCACCATTGACGACGTGCTCGACCATCTTCTCCAACCCGGCCTCATCGAGCGACTCATCGGGCTTGAGTGGTGTGATCAATGGAACAATGATGCCATCCAATTTCACGTCGTTTCTCCTTTGGCAACATACACCTGCCGGACGCAGTCATTCCGGCGTCCGGCCGGCGCACACCCTATAGCGTTATGACCGCCGTCAGGTTATGTGGCGCATCGGGGTCGAGACCTTTGGCGATCGAACGGTAGAAGGCCAGCAACTGTAGAACCGGCAGATAGAGCACGAGCCGGTCGGCCACCGTGAGGCCAGATCCAAGGCGCACGATGTCGCCGGGGGTCTGAGCGGCCGGCTGGTCGGCAAGGGTCAGCGTGCGGCCGCCGAGATCGCGCATGTCGGCCAGCACTGCCGTTTCTCGCTCCGTCGCTTGGTCGCCGAGCAGGCCGACCACGAGCGAACTCTCGTCAACCATCGACTTGGGGCCGTGGCGGAACTCGAGCATATGGTAGGCTTCGCTATAGGAGAGTGACATCTCCTTCATCTTGAGCATGGCTTCGCAGGCCAGCCCGTACAGCGGCCCATTGCCCAGGAAGAAAAAGCGCTGTGTGGCAAGGTCATTGCCCAGTCGTTGCGCCATCTCGCCGTAGGATGCAATCAGCTTGCGCCCAAGGTCGGGCAGCGGCGCCATGCGTGCAGGGAAATCGGCAGCGGGCCGGGCGGCATCGATGATCGCCTGGCACAGCACGACCATGCTGGCAAACGAGCGCGTCTGAGCGATGCTTTTTTCCTGCCCCAGCGGCGCGGCCAGGCTCAGATCAGCCGCACGGGCCAGCGTCTGCTCGGGATAGTTGGTGGCGGCGACAACGCTGCGACCGCCGGCGTGGCGGAAGGCATCGACGGCGCGCAATGTCTCCGTCGTGGCGCCGGAGCGGGAGACAGCAATGAGGAGCGTCTTTTCGGGATTGAGCACAGTGGCCTTCGTCTGCAGCCAGAGCTCCGAGGCCGGGACGCCCCTGGCCGCGATGCCCTTGTGGCGGGCCAGGGCGGCGGCGACAAGGCTCAGGTAGTAGGTGGAACCACAGCCGGTGAAAATGACCTCGGATGGCGACAGACGATCCCACAGAGTATGCAGCGCAGCGGTCGTCGCTTGCCCGACCTCGATGGCCTGCGTCCAGGCGTCGGGCTGGGTGAGGATCTCATGAAGGGTGTTGTGTCCTGGTTGTGTCATTGTCAACTCCTCAAAAAGTGTTTGCAGGCATGATGTGTGCTCGACGGGCAAACCGCGCCTATATTAGCGCACATCGGCGAATATAGCAAGATGCGCGCGGCGACGCCAGCAACTCCCAGCGTTAGCTAAAAGTACCTGTTCACTGTTGGGGTAAGGCGGCTTCTTGTAGGTCGGCTTTCCATAGCCGACATGGTCGTCACAAGCGAAATGCCAGGTATGGAAACCTGGCCTACAGCATCCGCGGGACAACGGTGAACAGCTACCGCGATATCGAAGCCCACAAGCTTGACACCCATCCGGCGCTGTGCTATAAGCATGACAGAGGGCAGAGTACGCCCCGGGGCACAGTGTCGCCACTACGAGGAGGCAATCATGCCGCGATTCGCCAGCAAGCTTATCAAGCGCAGCGACGTCGCCGACGGCACAACGGCTTTTGCGTTTGAGCGACCGGCGGGATTCGACTTCATTGCCGGTCAGTACCTGACCGTGACGCTGCCGGACCCACTGTACAACGATCCACGGGGCAATTTGCGCACGTTTTCCATCGCCTCTCCACCGTATGAAGGCAACCACCTGTTGGTCGCCACCCGCATGACCGGCAGCCCGTTCAAGCGCAGCCTGGCAGAGGCGGCGCTCGGCGCGACGGTCAGCCTTTTCGGTCCGGCCGGCAACTTCACCCCGCCGGCTGCGGCGGCGACGCCACTGGTTTTCATCGCCGGCGGCATCGGCATCACTCCCTTTCGCAGCATGATCCTGGCTGCAGCGCGTGACAATCTGCCACATCAGATCACCCTCCTCTATGCCAATCGTATGCCCGAGGCAGCAGCCTTCCATGAGGAATTGGCCGGCGTTGCTGCAACACGGCACAATTTCCGCTATGTGCCAACCATGAACGACATGGCGAAGTCACAGCAATCCTGGAACGGCGAGCGGCGCTTCATCAGCGCGGATCTCCTGCGCGAGTATATCGGCGACATCACCCGGCAAACGTTCTACGTTGCCGGACCTCCGGGACTGGTTACTGCGGTGACCAAAGCGCTGCTCGAAGCAGGCGCAGACTCGTCGCACCTGATCTCTGAGGAGTTCACCGGATACGGCACCGCGCTGGTCGCAGGGCCCGATACGGAACAGAGCGCGCCGCTAGGGTTGGTAAGCGTGGCGAAGAAAGACGACGTTGCTCCCGGGCGCATGAAGGCCGTCAGTGTCAGCGGCAAACAGATACTTCTCTGCAACGTGGCGGGAGAATACTACGCCGTCGCCAATGAATGCCCGCACAGCGGCGGCGTGCTGTCGGAGGGCGAGCTGGCAGGCAAGTCACTGACGTGCCCTTTACACGGTGCGGTCTTCGACGTGACAACGGGCGCCGTGCTCGAGCCGCCGGCGGACGAAGCGCTCGTCTGCTACGATGTCCATGTCTCCGGCGACACGATTGTGATCAAGGCCTGACGCCAGAACCGTCGCTTGTTTGCGGCGCTGCAACGACTGCACAAAAAGATCTCCCCCAGGCAAGACCTACGCCGCGGGGGAGTTCTTCGTCGCGACAAGCTACGCAGGTTCGCTAACTGGCCGGGAAGGACGCTGCCGGCGTAGCAACACCGCCACGCCAACCGTGACCAGATAAACCGCGTACGCCAACACCTGGATGAGGGCGGGCTGATCGCTGTAGCCGAATAACGCCTTGAGAACAGCGCCGAGCATTGATGTTTCGCTCAGGATGCTTCTGGTGCTCCACACTTGATCGATGAGACTCGGCAGAATCCCGGCCTCGTTCAACTCGTGCGCACCGCTGCCGACCATGCCCGCCGCAACGAAGATCAGCAGCGCGCTGGTGATGGCGAAGAAACGGCGCAGGTCGAGCCGTCGCGCCCCCACAAAGACCAGCACGCCCACAGTCACAGCGACGGTCAGCCCGATCACCGCCCCGGCGACCGTCTCGAGCGCCGACGAAACGAAAAGGGCGGCAACGAGGAACAGCGCCAGTTCAATTCCCTCACGGGCAACCGCGATAAACGCGACCAGGAACAACCCCCAG
>CAYOEZ010000030.1:0-29149 GCA_964402955.1 uncultured Ktedonobacterales bacterium
GTGGGGGAGACTGCTTCGTCGCTGAGGAGCGCTCCTCGCAGAGACAGTTTCTGCCGTCAGGCATACCACCAATGGGGCGGTATGGGATTCTCGCAATGGCGGTTGGGCGAACACGACCTTTTTGCAGTAGGCGCTTGACATTGTAACATAGAGTACATCGCGATGCAATAGGTATTACGGTGGCCAGATGGGGGTCTTGACACGCGCCGGAGATTGTGTATACTCTTATGCTAGCAACATATCTTTCCTCCGGCATCCCGTCGCCTGCCTGCTCATCCTGCACCATGGAGCGTGCTATGCTGTCCGGCTCGGTGGCACATCAGACGCATACCTCTGTCGTGGCGAGGGACGAGTCCGTCAATCGTCTCCTGACGACGCTGACACTCGAGCAGAAAATCGGTCAGTTGGTCATGGCCGGTTTCCCCGGGCCAGCCGCTGATGCAGGCATCACGCGCCTGATCACAGAGCGCCGCCTGGGCGGCATTATCCTCTTTGCGCGCAACTGTGCATCGCCGCAGCAGGTGCGCCATCTATGCCAGCGCCTGCAATCACTCAGCGCGCTGCCCCTATTCATCGCTGTCGACCAGGAAGGCGGCATCGTGGCCCGGCTACAAGACCCGCTGACTGTATTTCCGAGCAACATGGCCCTGGGAGCGACACGCTCGACGGCGTTCGCCGGCCAGGCAGCCGCGATGACGGCCCGCTCTCTCACCAGTCTGGGCATCAACGTCAACTTCGCCCCTGATGTGGACGTCAACAGCAACCCGCAAAACCCGGTCATCGGCGTCCGTTCCTTCGGCGAGGATGTTCAACTGGTGGAAGGCATGGGGGCTGCGGCGGTGCACGGCTATCAGGATAACGGCCTGATTGCCACGGCCAAGCATTTCCCTGGCCACGGCGACACGGCGCTCGATTCACATCTCGGCCTGCCCGTCGTGACCGCCAGTATGGCAAGGCTGGAAGCCACCGAACTCCCCCCATTTGTGGCTGCGATTGGCGCAGGCGTTGTCATGATCATGACGTCCCATGTTATGTTCCCGGCGCTCGGCGCGAGTCGCCCGTCGACGCTCGCTCCGGAAGTATTGACCGGCCTCTTGCGCCGGCGCCTGGGCTACGATGGGCTGATCTGCACCGACTGCATGGAGATGCAGGCGATCACCGATACGTATCCAACCTGCGACGCCGCCGTTCTAGCCATCGAGGCAGGCGCCGATCTGGTGCTTGTCTCGCATCGCTTCGAGCGCCAGACGGCAGCGCTGGATGGACTCGTGAACGCGGTGCAGGCTGGCCGGCTATCCAGCGAGCGTATCGACGCGTCGGTACGACGGGTTCTGCGCTGCAAGGCGCGGCTACCGCAACAGGGACAGGGCGCGCTCGCCTTTCCCATACTGGAGCAAGAACAGGCCGCTCTGCACATGGCGCACGCCGCCACAACCTTGCTCAAGAACGATGGCAATCTGCTGCCGCTCAAGGCAGGCATGACGAAACGTGTGGCGCTGGTGGAGTTTGTCGTGCAGCGGCCCACTCAGGTAGAAGATGACCTGACCCGGCCGTCCCTGCTGGCTCAGTTGCTCTCTGAGAAGCTGCCCCGGCTATGCGTCCTCGCTGTGCCCGCGCTGGCGGCGTCTGAGCAGGCGCGGCAGATCTGCGAGCTCGCGGCTGCCTCTGAGCTTGTTATATATGCAACGCGTAACGCGTCGCTCACCGCCGGCCAGGCTGCCGCGCTACGCACCGCGCTCCAGACCAGAACACCCGGCGTCATTCTCGCCCTGCGTGCGCCCTATGACCTGATGCAGTTTGCGCAGGCCGCCGTGCACCTGGCTACCTATGGCGATCCGCCCTGTTCTATTCGTGCAGCCGTCGATGTTCTGTTTGGCCGGGCCCGTCCCACTGGCCGCCTGCCCGTGACCATTCCCGGCATGTACGCATTGGGCGATGGCATGCCAAACGACTGATACGTGAAAGCTGATCTGTGGAGGCCCGATTGAGATCATTCAAAGCTGTCTGCGTAGGAGGAGGCTGCGGCGCATCGCAAGTGATGCAAGGCCTACGCGACTACACCAGCGACATCACCGGTATCATCGCGGTCACCGATTCAGGCCGCAGCACGGGTAAAATCCGCATCGCGGCCGGGGTACCGGCGCCGGGCGACATTCGCAATGCCCTCGTCACCCTCTCCGAGGGCGACCCTGTGCTCAAAGACCTCTTCCAGCACCGCTTCGCCTCGCCCAAAGCCCCCGATCTCGACGGCATGGCCTTCGGCAACCTTTTTCTGGCCGCGCTGACGCAGATGACAGGGAGCTTTGAGACAGCAGTCTACGAAGCCAGCCGCATCCTCAAGCTGCGCGGCCGCGTGCTGCCGGTCACTCTCTATAACACACACATCTGCGCCGAGTTGGAGGACGGTTCTGTCCGCGAAGAAGAAGTGCACGTGCGCGCTCTGAACAAGCCGGCCATCCAGCGACTCTACCTGAAGCACGACAACATCCGCACGCCGCAGCAGTGCATCGACTCAATCCTCGCCGCCGACATTATCACCATCGGCCCCGGCAGTCTGTTCACCACCGTCATCGCCTGTTTGCTCGTCGGCGGCATCGCCGAGGCCATTCGCGACGCGCACGCCCTGCGCGTCTACATTTGCAACACCACGACCCAGCCCGGACAGACTGACGGTTACAGCGTTTCGGGCCACGTGCAGCAGGTACTCAACTACCTGGGCGCAGGCAACCTCGACGCGGTCATGCTCAACACCGCGCAGCCGCCGGCCAGCGCCGTGGATCGCCTGGCGCACGACGGCGTGCAGATTATGCCGGCCAGCAACAGCGAGATCGAGCGCATTCGCCAATGTGGTGTCACGCCCGTCCTGGGCCACTATGTGGAGACTGCTGACGAGGGGCGGGTACTGTGGAACAAACAGGACTCCGTGCGCCACGATCCCAACAAGATCGCGCACGCCCTGGTCGACCTGCTTGAAAACATGTCCCCTCGCCACGGCCAGGGCAGCCCCCCTGCCGCCGCTGGCGATTGACGCCGCTCGCACACCCTGGCAACTGACACCCGCATCAGGCAAAAGGAGGAGAGAGAGAATGACTATCCGCAGAGCAGTGTTCCTCATCGTGGGCGTGCTGGTCGCCGCCGTCGCCGTCGTTGCGCTTCTGGTCACCATCGTCACACGCCAGCAAGAGGCGCGCCTGACGTACTTCAAGCTCATTGACATCGCCGACGATGAGCCTGACCCGGCCGTTTGGGGCAAGAACTTCCCGCGCCAGTATGAGCTGTACATGAAGACGACCAAGACGTCCGAGTTGGTCAAGTACAGCCAGTACGGCCGCTACGGCGGCTCCGAAGCGTTTTCGCGCCTCGACAAGTATCCCGACCTGCGCCGCCTTTTCGCCGGCTACCCGTTCTCCGTCGAGTACAACGAGGACAGCGGCCACCTCTCCGCGCTGGAAGACGTGCAAAAGACCAAGCGCCTGGGCGACGCCAAGCCCGGCGCCTGCATCACCTGCAAGACAAGCAACTTCAAGCGCATGAACGCAACGCTGGGCACGGCCAAGCTGTACGCCACGCCCATGAAAGACCTCATCGCCCAGAACTCGCCCATGTATTCCATCTCCTGCGCCGACTGCCACGAACCGGCCACCATGGCGCTGCGCATCACTCGCCCGGCCTTCAAGGAGGCGATGTCGGCGCGTGGTATTGACCTGAGCAAGGCCAGCCGCCAGGAAATGCGCAGCTACGTCTGCGCCCAGTGCCACGCTGAGTACTACTTCAAGGGCGACGGCAAGTACCTCACCTTCCCCTGGAGCAAAGGGCTAAAGATCGACAACATCGCAGCCTACTACGATGAGATCGGCTTCAGCGACTGGCTGCACGAGGAGACCAAGGCGCCGCTGGTGAAGATGCAGCACCCCGATTTCGAGATGTTCTCCTCGGGCATTCATGCGCGGTCCGGCCTCTCCTGCCCCGACTGCCACATGCCCTACAAGCGCGAAGGCGCAGTCAAGATTACCGACCATTGGATTCGCAGCCCCCTGGTTAACCTCACCAGCGCCTGCGGCGTCTGCCATCGCTACTCGGAAGAAGAACTGAAGGGGCGCGTGCTGGAGATTCAGGATAGCACCTTCAGCCTGCTCAACCGCGCCGACAAAGCCATCGTCGCCGCCCAGGACGCCATCAAGTCGGCCATGGCCAGGGGCGTAAGCGACGACGCTCTCAAAGAGGCTCGCGCACTGCACCGGAGCGCCTTCATTCGCTTCGACTTCGTCAGCGCTGAGAGCAGCATGGGTTTCCACAGCCCGCAGGAAGCGGTGCGCATGTTGGGCGACTCGATTGACTACGCACGACAGGCCGAGCTGGCCGCCACGAAAGCCATGGGGAGCAAATGACATGACACGCCGGCTGAGCACGCAATCGACGCTGTGGGTGCTGGCGCTGGCGGCGGTCGCTGCGCTGGCCGCCATCGGCCTCTTCACCTTCATATATGCGCGCGGCTATTCCTACCTGCTCGACGACTCGTCTGCCTGCGCTAACTGCCACATCATGCGCGAGCACTATCAGAGCTACCAGATCTCCAGCCATCGCCATGCCGTGTGCAACGACTGCCACGTGCCACACGATAGCGTCGCCCATAAGTACCTGATCAAGGGCATCAACGGCTTTCGCCATTCCTACGCTTTCACGTTTAAGGATGTACAGGTGCCGGTTATCACCGCCGACGATCGCGTGATCGTGCAGGAGAACTGCATCCGCTGCCACCAGTCCAGGGTTAGCGACATGCTGCGCGGCCCGGACGATCTCAAGCAGCCTGGTTTCTGCACACGCTGCCACCGCGGCGTCGGGCACATTTTCTAACATGACACTTGCACACCAGCCTTACCCGATTCTTGAGTTTGATCCGGCGCCAGAGGCGGTCATCGAGCCGCGCCGCCACATCACCGCCATCGATGCGCCCACGCATTGTGTGATCTGCTTCTTCGGCGAGGTGATTGGCAAGGTGGCCGAGGAGAAGGGCGCGCGCGTCCTGAAAGAGACCAAATGGGAAGACGGCATGCATCGCATCTACGAGATAAGCGTGGATGGCAGACGGCTGGCCGTGCTACATCCGGGCGTGGGCGGGCCGGTGGCCGCGGGTATGCTCGAATGGGCGATTGCGCTGGGTTGCCGCTCATTTGTCGCTTGCGGCGGCGCAGGCGTGCTCAATCGTGAGATCGCCGTCGGCCATCTCGTCGTGCCGGTTAGCGCCGTGCGCGACGAGGGGACGTCCTACCACTACCTGCCGCCCGGCCGCGAGGCGCAGGCCAGCGCGCAGGGCGTCGCCGCCATCGAGGCCACACTGCGAGCCCACCACGTGCCCTACCTGCTGGGCAAGACGTGGACGACTGACGCACCGTACCGTGAGACCACCGCCAAAGTGCAATTGCGCAAGGCTGAGGGCTGTCTGACCGTCGACATGGAAGCTGCATCATTCTTCGCCGTGGCGCAGTTCCGCAACGTCACCTTTGCCCAGATTCTTTACGGTGGAGATGACGTCAGTGGCGCCGAGTGGGACACCCGCTCCTGGGACAAGCACACCACCGTGCGCGAGCGTCTCTTCTGGCTTGCTGCTGACGCTTGTTTGCGACTGTGACCCGCTGGCGCTGAGGTTTGCTTCCATTCACGGTTCATCCATTCTAAGCCACATCCGAAGGAGCACAACATGACGCCCGACGACCAGGACCCGAGCCACGCAGCGCTGCCACCCGCTAAGCCGAACGTAGCTGACCCAGCCGAGATACCCCTCACTGAAGACGATGAGGAGGCTGAGTCAGAAGTGGACGAAGAAGCCGTCGCCGCGGTGGACGGCTTCCTTAAGATGCAGAAGGAGATACGCTCCTGGGGGCTATGGCTGCTGCTCTTTGGCGCGCTCCACTTCATCGGCTCAGGGCTGCTGAGCGCGCCATGGGGCGTGCTCTTGCTTGTCGTGGGTCTCTCGTCGTTCTACTTCCGCCAAGCCGCCATGTTCATCATCTACGCCATCACCCTGGCCTGGGCCGCTGTTTCCAATCTGATCGGTGCCCAAGCGACATGGGTCGTCTTCGGCCTGTTTCAGGTCTACCTGGCCGTGCAGGTCCACCGCAACTTCAGGCGCTTTAGCACTATCCAGGCCAACTTCCGGCGGCTGGTGGCAGAGGACAGGATCACGACTGCACCGGCGCCCGACCGTGCCGCCTCCGTCTTTCCCGTCACTGGTTGCCTCCTGTCTGCCTTCTCCTTGCTGGGTGTGGTGGGCATCATTGTCACCGTCTTTGGCGCGGCCATCATAAAGATCGACTTGCCGGGGGCGATCGACTTTGCCGTCGGCATCGTCGTCAACCTCGCCGTGCTTGGCCTGGCCATCGGGCTGGCCTCAATTGTCGCACACTACCGCCACCGGGCACTTGCTGTTCTCGGCGTCATTGCCAGTGTGCTTGTGCTGCTCTTGTGGCTTGCCTTCACTCTACTCTAGCGCAGGAGTAGATGGCGCCCCTCTTTGCTATCTATCGGAAGCGTTGCCCTGTGTGGTATAATCAGATGCGCGGTATCACGGATTATCTGCCGCCTGCGGCAGGACACACAAGAGCGACAGCAGTACGACTAAGGAGGTCAGACCATGATTTTGGATGTCATCATCAAGGACGAACAGGGCGGGACCATCGCCAAGATGGTTCTCAACCCCAAAGAGTTCAAGACCGGCAGCAAAGGCTTCTACGCCAACGATAAGCTCACCATCGGCGGTAAGCGCTACCAGGCGCAGTGCCAGCTTGTTGAGATTGGCAGCAAGGAAGCAGGTAAAGAGGAAGGCAAAGAGGAAAAGAAGTAGACCCCGGGACGCGCAACAGACTTGCGCCGTCTCGAAGAGGCCTGCACCGCTCCATCGGGTTCGTCGGAAGTCTAAACTGCTACCAGGGTGGAATCAACACACGTGTTCATGGGGATCCGCAGATGACACAGATGCACGCAGATGAAAAGCCGCAGACTCGGGCAAAGATGGCAGACCAACGGTCGTCCTATCTGCGAAGCTCACCCCGTCTATCGGGTGTTGATCTGCGAAGCTCACCCCGCAGTAGAGCCTGCCCCGCCCCATCGGGCATCGGGTGTCATCTGCGGATCGTCCGGCTTTTCGTACGTTAGCTTTCCATGTATGTTTCATCCTGGTATTGGTATAGGATACCTCTGGCTTCCTACATCAGCTTCGCCCACAGCTTGACTGACTCGTGCAGCCGGCGCCGCGTATCTTCATCAACCGTTCCCTGCGGGGTCAGGCAGTGCTCGATCTGTTCGTTCAGGACCTGCAGAGCCACCTGGTCGAGACTCGAGCGAACAGCCAGAAGCTGCGTCAGAATCTCGCCGCACTCTCGCTGCTCGTCAATCATGCGCTGCAGGCCGCGCATCTGGCCCTCGATGCGCTTGAGGCGCAGAACGACGTCATTCCCGGTCTCCCCGGGCAGGGAGCTGGCAGCATCGCTCACGTCCACACCGACCTTCCTTTCTTTCATCAGCGCCGCCGTGGTTTGGGAGATTGTCGCGGCGGCGTCGGGCGGGCCACGACAACCGGTTTGCCTTTCTGGGCGACCATCGTGTAGTACACAGCGCCTTCGCGCAGATGCTGGATGGCAACGAAGCCGTGCGTCTCCAATAGCCGCTGCATGCGGTCGGCACGCAGACGGCGGTCGATGGGCGGCCCCGGCGGAGGAGGAACGGGGCGCCACTCGATGACCGCCAGGCGGCCCTCTGGCTTGAGCAGGCGGGCAGCCTCGGCAAGCACCCCGCCGGCATCGAGCACGCTGCTCAGCGAAAAGGCCAGCAAGACCAGGTCACACGATGCGGCTGTCAGGCGCGTTTCAGCCAGATCAGCGCGTAAGGTCACGATATTTGTGCCGGGCTTTCCCAGCTTGAGCAGATCGAGCGCAGCCACGCTGGTATCGATGGCATACACTCGCCCGTCGTTGCCCACACGCCTGGCGAGAAGAAAGGTGAATGTTCCTGATCCACAGCCCAAATCAGCGATGGTTGCGCCGGTCTTCACACTGATCGCATCGAGAAGTTCGTCGGGATCATACCACATGCGCCGATCCTGATCGTGACCAGTAGCGTCGGGACGTCTTGGCATATCGGCCATCAGCATTACCCCTTACACAATTTAAGCTTGTGCATCTTGACAGCCACGGAGAGCTATGATAGAATGCTCTTTAGATACCCCCCCTGGGTATATTGTAACAGCGTTGACGAGTGATGTCAACCCATTTGGTGATGAAACAAGGAGTCTACGAATATGAAACCCGTCGAAGTGACCGACAGCACGTTCGAAGATGTCGTCCTCAAGTCGCCTATCCCGACTTTTGTTGATTTCTGGGCGCCCTGGTGCGGCCCCTGCAAAATGGTGGCGCCCATTGTCGAAGAACTGGCCAGCGAGTATGTCGGTAAGGTGCGATTTGTGAAGCTGAACACCGATGACAACATGAGCGTGCCCGGTCGCTATCGCATTCAGGGTATTCCAACGATGATCGTCTTCAAGGATGGCAAGGAACTGGCCCGCATTGTCGGCTACCGGCCAAAGCCGGATCTGAAGAAACAGCTTGACGCCGCTCTGGTGACGACCACGCCCGTCGTTGCTGCGTAGTTGCCCGGCATGCGCTTGCTGCAAGCCCCCGACGGTTCCCGTCGGGGGCTTATCGTTTTCGCACCATCGTATGCGCCAGACGCCGTACCCGGCCCGGGTCGTGTCCTCTTTCCGGCAGTCGCTTAGTCGCCCACGCCAGTCGCCTCTTCGGGCACACCACGGCGCACACGGTGCGTCGGGCTGGCCGTACGCGGCATCAACGAGCAGATAGCTGCGGGCTGCTTCACGCGCAGCGTCATTGTCTCCAGAACACGAAAGACGTGATCCATGTTGTCTGAGCGAGCGTAGGCAACCGTCAGATCCTGGCCAATCACCAGATCGAAGTTCTGCGGCCCGACTGCAACCAACAGCGCACTCTTGCTGTGCACGCTTTGCAACACCCCGCCGCTGCACATCTCGCGAATCTGCGTCAATTCCAATACGCCGGAACTACCCGACACCCTCAGCATGCAGGCATACAGGTTGAGGCTACAGATGAGCGCATAGGGAGGATAGAATCCTGCCGCCGCCATGTGATCGATGGCCTCAACGATATCGAGGAAGGCATGCCCGCTGACTCCCCAATCGCGGCGAGTCACGGTGCGGTGACCGGCAACCGTCGCCAATCCATCCAGCCCCAGCGCCTTATCGCCGTGGAGGACAAGATCGTCTTCACGGGCTGCACAGAGAACACTGGCCGCGGCCGCTGCGCCCAGATCGAGCGGCAAACCAAGTTGTCGCGCCGTCTCGATGTCACGCCAGTGCAGCGAGAAGTCTTTGGAGATGAGGGTCAATGGACGCTGCGAGCGCGTGCCCACGGTGACGGGCGTACCTCCTGCCCCCAGGTTGTCCGTCGCCGCCGCAGTGTTTCGCGTCAGAGATAGCTGAGGAATATACTGGTGGCCGGCGCCAATCGGTCCAAAGATGCTCAGAAAGCGCCGTGCCACGCGCTGTTGCTGCGCCGCATCCAGAACCGTCTGATCGAGCCTTTCCCATTCTTCGCTACTGAGCGGAGCTCGCGCCCGCTGCAGAAAGTCCGACATGGCTCTTCCTCCATCCCAATCAACACACGACAAAGTCAAGGCTTTCTTAGCAAGAATAGCACAGCCAGCTTGTCCTGTCAAGGCAAAAAAACGGCTTGCAAAGGGACACGAGTGTCAGCAAATAGTTGCTAATGCTCGCCCAATGTGATAGAATTGGCGCAGTGGAAATTGGCTAGAACCGAGGTGAGTCCCACTGATCAGATCACTTGGCGTATTTGACTGGCTGCATCTGGCCAGTTTGAATGATAGTGTTCCGCTCGATATTGACCGCCACCGCAGCGGTGAGCATTCCTCCGTCTGGGAAACAATTCGCACTCACCTGACCGCCAGCGGTCACCGTGTCGTGACCTTTGTTGCCGAGGAAAACGGACGCATCATGGGCCTCGGCCAGACAGGGCCACGAGAATCGGTCTGGCATGTCGAACGCCTGTTGACCGCAAATCATCTGTCGCCGGCAGACACGAATCTCACCCTGTCGTCACTGCTGGCAGCAGTTGCACAGGCTAGCGCCGACCGTGGCGCCGTGCGCCTGCACGCCCATCTCGAGCGTCGCGCTGCGGCAAGCGATGCGTTCACCCACGCCGGCTTCGTCTCCTATAGCTACGAATCGGTCTACTGGCTGGCGGAAGCTCCGGCTCAGAAGAGTGCAGGCTCAGACTTGCTCATGCGCCCGCAGGAGAGCAAGGACGCCTGGGCCGTGTACCAGCTCTATTGCGCAGTCACGCCGCGCGTGGTGCAACAAGCTGAGGGCCTCGACTCCACGTCGTGGGACATACCGTCGGCGGCGGCCATGAGGGCGTTGCAGCAGGTGGGCGAACAACGCTGGGTGCTGGAGGTGGGAGGCGAAATCCTCGGCTACATGAGGACGCGCCGCCTGGGGCGGAGGCTCTCTCTACTCGTCCATCCCCACGCCTACTCGTACGTGCGGCCCATGATCGCGCTGGGTGTGCGAGAGATGCATGCCCCGCGCGCCATTCGTTGCTGCCTCCCTGAATATCAGGGGGAGCTGGGAATCTCGCTCGAAGAAGAGGGGTTCCGCTTCGTGGGCACACAGGTTGTACTGGTCAAGCAACTGGCAGCGGCCGTGCGGGCCGAGAATCGTATCTTACGCCCGATTCTCGAACCAAATCTGGGCACGATTCGCAGCGCAAGTGGACAATAGGATACACATCATATCGAGGGACCGGCAAAGCCCCTCGCCAAGATAGGTAGAATGGCTCAAATAGAAACTGTACGGACGCTCCCCATGTGGAGCGCAAGTGATGAACTCGAGGCATTGCTCGACGCCATGCCCCCGCGCATCGCCCAACCCCTGCGCAGCGATGAGAAGCGCAGTAATCTGATCGAGATCGTCATCGACCTGGGCCGTCTGCCTGAGGCCCGCTATATCGATCATGAAACCCAGCTCGATGGCCAGGAGATTACCGAGGATGACATCAAGTGGGTCGTGTCACGCATTGGCGACTTCTCCGGTGACAACCGCGCCGGCATCGAGCGCACCCTGCACCGCATCTCGTGCATGCGCAATCGCAAAGGGCGCGTTGTTGGCTTAACCTGCCGCGTGGGCCGCGCCATCACGGGCACGATTGACATCATCACCGACATCGTCAGTTCGGGGCAAAGCATTCTTCTGCTCGGCCGGCCAGGCGTGGGCAAGACCACCATGCTGCGCGAGGTCGCTCGTGTCCTTGCCGAAAGCAAACGCGTTATTGTTGTCGATACGTCGAATGAAATCGGCGGTGACGGCGACATACCACACCCTGGCATCGGGAGAGCGCGGCGCATGCAGGTCGGCCACCCCGATTTACAGCATGCGATCATGATCGAGGCTGTGGAAAACCACATGCCCGAAGCGATTGTCATTGACGAGATCGGCACAGAGCTTGAGGCTGCGGCTGCGCGCACCATTGCTGAGCGCGGCGTACAACTGATCGGCACCGCTCACGGCACGACGCTGGAAAACCTGATGATGAACCCGACATTGAGCGATCTCATCGGCGGCATCCAGTCGGTCACCCTGGGCGACGAAGAAGCACGCCGGCGTGGCACACAGAAGTCCATTCTCGAGCGCAAGGCGCCGCCCACGTTTGAGATCGTGGTCGAGATCATGGACTGGCAGCACGTCTCTCTGCACAAGGACGTTGGGGCAACGGTCGATTCCATCCTGCGCGCCCAACCCCTGCCTGCTGAGATTCGCTTCCGCGATGACAGCGGCGTCGTCCACGCCGAAGAGGACAAGTCTCAATACTACCGGCCCGTGAAAAAAGAAGAACCGGTCGAGATGACCAGGGGACCCAGGCCGCCCGGCATCGCAGGGATGACGCGTATCTATCCATACGGCGTGAGCGTCAGCAAGCTCGACCAGGCCATCAAAGAACTCAAGGTGCCGGCGCTGATCAGCCGCGACCCCAATGACGCCGACCTGATTCTGACACTGCGTAGCTACTACCGCAAAAAGCCTCAGCCGCTGGCCGACGCTGAGGGGGCCAGCATGCCGATCTACGTGCTGCGGAGCAACTCGGTGCTGGCGATCGAGAACTCGCTTGCCAACATCTTCGACATTGAAGTGGACATGATCACGAGCCCTGACCCGTATAATCTAGCAATGCAAGAAGCGGAGCAGGCCATCAATCAGGTTATTTCGACGTCTAAGCCCGTTGAGTTGCAGCCACAAAGCGCCTATGTGCGAAGACTTCAGCACCAGATCATCGAGAAAGCTAATCTGGTGTCCAAGAGCAGGGGCAGGGAACCGCAGCGGCGCGTACGCGTGTCCAAGTCCGACATGGAGTAGACCCGGTCGTTTTCCCGTCTTACGCAGGATGACCGACAGCATGAGAGTGCGCGGCCTGCAGCGCGGCCACACATCGTGGCATATCGCTCTTACATAGAGGACCGGAGGTGCGAAATCCATGAAGATGGTCATGGCTATTGTGCACGGAGATGACGCCGGGGGGCTCGTCAATGCCCTGACGGAAAAGAACTACCGCGCCACACGCATCAACACCGCAGGCGGCTTCCTCAAGGAATCGAACGCCACTATCCTGGTCGGCGTCGATGATGACAAGGTCAATGATGTCCTCGCCATCATTCGCTCCAACTGCCAGGCGCGTACGCAGTTCATCAATCCCTTGCCGCCTGTCATGGAGCCTGGCGAGTTCTACATGCCCTATCCCGTGGAAGTACAGATCGGGGGCGCGATTGTCTTTGTGCTCGACGTGGATCGCTTTGAGCGATTCTAGGTCTGTTCTCCGTGGCAGCTCCCGTCGTTGCGCGCCATGTGACGTGCGGCGACGGGAGTTGCCATATTCTGCATCCGTAGGCCACTCATGATTGGCACCATCCTGAACATCATCACCGTGATCATTGGCGGAACCGCGGGCACTTTCGTCGGCAACCGGCTTCCCGCGCGCGTGCGCGAGACTGTCATGCACGGGTTGGGGCTGGCGACGCTGACCATCGGCATCCAGCTCTCCCTCTCGCAGCTTGCTGCGGCGGAATCGAGTCTGAAACGCCTGACCTTCGTCGTTGTCCTGGCGGGCATCCTGATCGGCGGCCTCCTGGGTGAGTTGCTCAACCTCGACCTTCGTCTGGAAGCGCTGGGCCGCTGGCTTGAGGCGCATCTAGCGCGGCGCACAACAGAAGGCAGCGACGCGAGCTCCACATTCAGTCGTGGATTCGTTACCGCCAGCCTCGTCTTCTGCGTTGGGCCAATGGCCAGCGGCGCGCTGCGCGATGGCCTGAGCGGCGACTTCACGCTCCTGGCCATCAAGTCACTGCTCGACGGCTTCGCCGCGCTGGCGTTTGCATCGTCACTTGGCGCAGGCGTCATCTTCTCTGCACTTACTGTCTTCGTTTACCAGGGCGCCCTGGCCCTGGGGTCGCAGTGGATCAGCGCGCTTCTTAGCGATGTTGCGATCGCGGAGATGTCTGCTGCCGGCGGCATGCTCATGCTCGGTATCGGCCTGGCTCTGCTCGACATCAAGCGCGTGCGCGTCGCCAACCTTCTTCCTGCCGTCTTCGTTGCGCCCGTGCTCACCAGCCTGGCTCTGCCCCTGGTTAGCCTCGTCGGCTAAGCCGCTAGACCGCATTGTGAGCGGCCTCTCCCGCGCCAGAGAGTAGGCGAATTTCGGTCATGGACGGCGCGAGGGAGCGCCTCACTACACAGAAGGGGACACATCAGACAATTCAAGATAACGTTATGTGAACCACAGAACACACGGAACACACAGAAAAAAGCTGCGGCTGAGCGCATTAGGGTCTAGTCTGCGCCGAATTGCCCCGGCGAGCCCGCCCAGGGCCTTTCCGTGTGTTCTGTGTGTTCCGTGGTCGTCAGGCTGCGACTATCTTGAAATGTCTGGGGACACATTGAGCCTGTGGACAGACCAGCAAGTGATATGGTATACTCTGTACTCGCTTCACAATTCACGTGCCCACTGCAATAAGGTTGTGTTCGCCCAACCGTCATTGCGAGAAGCGCCCTTTGCGACGAAGCAATCTCCTTTCGGCGCGAAACGGGGGAGATTGCTTCGCTCCGCTCGCAATGACGGGTCCGTCCAGACCTTCTTGCAGTGGGCACATTCACTCTGAACAAGGAACTCCTATCATGTTGCGAGCATTTCGGATTCTGCGTTCCTCCCTGTCCGCATGGTACTATGACCTCTTTGTCCTGATCGGGGTCAACATCACGTGGCTGGCCCTGTCGTTGTTGATCTTGCCCATCGGTCCGGCCACAGCAGCGCTCTTCTACGTGGCCAATGAGGTCGCCAAAGGGGAGCCGCTCTCCTTCGGTCTCTTCTGGACAGGCATGCGCCGCTACCTGAAGCTATCGCTGCAATTGTCCGTTGCTCTGCTGCTCATTACCGTTCTCATCGTGGTCAACATCTACTTTTACCTCAATATGGGGCAAACCATCGGCCAGATCATCGGCATCATCTGGATCTACGTCACCATCGTCTGGGGCATTATGCTCAATTACCCATTTGCGCTGTTAGTGCAGATGGAAAAGCCCGGCGTGCTCAAGATTCTGCGCAACTCCGTATTGCTCGTGCTCGACAATATTGTGCTCAGCCTGAGTATGTCGATTCTCACGCTCGTCCTGATTGTCCTGTGCATTTTCCCGCTCGGCTTCCTGCCCTTCCCCTTTGGCTTCTTTAGCCTGCTGGCCATCTTCCAATGCAAGGCTGTCATCACGCTCATCGAAAAGTACGAAAAGAAAGAGACAGGCACAGCCAGTCCATCATAGCTCTCCCCATCGCGCAACGAAGAATCCGCAACGGCCACATCGGACCGTTGCGGATTCTTCTTCTTCCTGCGACCGGCATATCCTCACGAACGCTGGCGGTATGCTAATGCGCAGATGCGTTTGTGGAGTGCGACGAATCCCTTCGTCGCGACGACGACCGGAGTGCCCGATACAGCGGGGCAGGCTCTCGTCGTACTCCACAGAGCCGGACATTTTTCATGCCT
The DNA here is from genome assembly GCA_964402955.1 of uncultured Ktedonobacterales bacterium. Classification (GTDB taxonomy): domain Bacteria; phylum Chloroflexota; class DTOL01; order DTOL01; family DAOUCN01; genus CAYOEZ01. Next base: position 15,130 of record CAYOEZ010000030.1, read on the forward strand.
GGTTGTACCCACAAGGGCCTGAAAACTAGCTAGCGTTGAAAGAAAAGCGCATCACGGGCCGCGTTTCCGAACGCCGCGCCACTTCCAGGAAGCCAAGCGAGCGAAATGTCGACGCCAGCCCCGCATAAGCGTACAGGTCGGGACTCGCTCTGCTCTTGGGTTCGACCGGATATGCTTCGAGGATCATGGCGCCATGCTCCCGGGCATAGGCCAGGGCCTCGACCAGCAGCCTGCGCGTCACCCCCTGCCGGCGATAGGCTTTGGCGACAAAAAAGCAGACGACCGACCAGACAGGCTGCTCATCCACCGGCCTGAAAATGCGCGTGTGCCGCAGGCGGATGTAGGCGCTGCGCTGCGCAAGGGCGCACCAGCCCACCGGCTGGCCGTTGGCATACGCCAGCAGCCCCGGCTCCTGCCCCGAATGCACAATCTGCTGCAGCAGCGCCTTGTTCTGCTCGCCACGCAACTGCGCGTATTCCTTGCCCGTCTGCCGCCACCACATGCACCAGCAGCCGCCGCAAGCCCCCTTCTGGCCAAAGAGCTGCTCCAGATCGGGCCAGCGCTCGGCCGTGGCAGGGTAAACCTGTATCTCAAGCATAGCTCCACCTCACACTACAGGTCTCCTGTGACTTCACGTGCCAGCCGGTCGAAATAGGCCACCATGAAGCGGTGCCGCCCGCGGGCGATGCGGCGCGCCTCTTTGGTGAACAGAGTGTTCTTCACGCGTGCCAGTTTCACCACATACTCTCGCACCGGTGTGTGGTCGGGCACGTGCGCCCTCGGATTGGTCGGGTCCAGTCGCTCATCGGCAGCCACATCGCTCCACAGTCGCTGGCCCGTTTGGCCGCCTACGGCGTAGGCCCGCGCGATGCCGATGGCGCCGATCGCGTCCAGCTTGTCGGCGTCGTAGAGGATTCTGGCTTCCAGCGTCGCCGGCGCTCCGCCGCCGCGGAAGCGGTGATTGACGACCGCTGCGGCGACAGCCTCGACGAACTCAGGGGCGGCGCCACGCTCAGCGAGCAGCGTTCGTACCCGGCGAGCGGCAGCCTCAGCATGATCTGCGCCGCTCTCACGCTCAGCATTGCGGGCGATGTCATGCAAGAGAACGGCGGTGCGAATGACGGCGAGATCGGCGCCCTCGCTGCGTGCGATGTGTTCGGCGAGCGCCAGCACCCGCAGCACATGGTCAAAGTCGTGCGCCGATTCGGCCCCGGCATAAAGTTGGCGTGCTTCATCAATTGTGATCATCGTGGGCGCATTATATCACATGTGCGCAGAGCGGGAAACCGACATTGACGGGCTGGCAGCGATCGGTTATAGTTTGCCATCGAGGTGACCGCATGAACGATCTCAGCCAAGCCGAGATCCAGGTTCTGATCGCATTGGGCGAGTTGGACGCGGCGCGAGCGACTGGCGCCTACAATCGTCTCTGGGCGAAGCTGGTGACCTGCCACCTGCTGGGGCTTGATGACTTCGGCTTACAGGCTCTCACGCCACAGGCGGCCCAGGACCTGTACGAGATCATCAGCGAGCGCTATGAACATCGCTCGCTAGTCCTGACCAGTAACCGCGCCCTGACCGAGTGGGCGGAGGTATTCAGCAACGACCTCCTGGCGAGCGCAGCGCTGGATCGTCTGACCCATCATGCGCACACACCGGTCATCCAGGGTGACAGCTATCGCCAGCGTAGTCGCCGCAAGGAGGCTCTGGGCACACAAACCGCCTTGCCCGAAGCTCACCCCGCTCTATCGGGTGCGCCATCGTTCTAAACCGTCGCCACACTCGTCCGGTGGGTAAACACCACCCGATCACGCGTGGTATACGTCGGGCGGCTATTGACAAAGGGCGTTATGGGTGACGTGGAAGCCGGCGTTCAGGCGCTATCTGTATCACATCGTTGCGCCGTGACCCGTGACAGAGCGCAAGCCGTTTTGACATCTGGCGATGCTCGCCTCCAGTAGACCGGGCATCGTGCCCGGGACTCACCGCCAGACATTTCAAGATTGTGTGTTGTATTCACCACAGAGACGCAGAGGGCACGGAGGACATCCCTTGGCCGGTCGCTTTGACGCCTCCTGCTGCCAATCGGACGCGTGCATACGCATTTATGGTTGACTCTGTGTCCTCTGCGCCTCTCTGCGGTTTTCAACATCGCCCTTATCTTGAAACGTCTGACTCACCGCGCGGACGCTTGACATGAGCGTGTGATGGTGTATACTCGTCCCAGACAGCGCACATGTGCAGTATCCCGCTGGACTGCACGCATAGAGGAGACGAATGCGCGACGAACACATCCACGAGATCATGGCTCGGCTGCGTGAGACCAAGAAAGCGTGGGAATTGCCCCACGTGACACAGCTAGCCAACAAGCAACGTGATCCCTTCCGAGTCCTGATCTCCACCGTCCTCAGCCTGCGCACAAAAGACGCCACCACTGCGGCCGCTTCCGACCGCATCTATGCTCTGGCTGACACCCCGGAGACGATTCTACAATTGACGCCAGAACAGGTCGAGCAGGCCATCTATCCGGTCGGCTTCTATCGTGTCAAGGCGCGCAACATCTTGCAGATTTGCCGCATCTTGCTCGACGACTACGGCGGCGCCGTCCCCGATGAGATCGATGTACTGGTCAAGCTGCCCGGCGTGGGCCGTAAGACGGCCAACCTCGTCGTCACGCTCGGCTATGGCAAGCCGGGGATCTGCGTCGACACCCACGTCCATCACATCACCAACCGCTGGGGTTATGTCCAGACAAGCGCTCCTGACCGGACAGAGGTGGTCTTGCGCGCCAAGCTCCCGGCCATGTATTGGATGGAGTTCAATGACACTCTGGTCACCTTCGGCCAGAATCTATGCTATCCGCTCTCGCCACGTTGTTCCGTCTGCCCTGTTGCGCGTTTCTGCGATCGCGTCGGCGTGGAGCGCAGTCGATAAGAGTTGAGCCACATCGGTTTCTCAAAATCGCCCGGCCGAATAGGACGCGGATTCTCGCGGAAGAAGCCGCAGATGCCTGCCGATCTGTCTGGCCTATCTGCGCTTATCCGCGGCAGTTTCTGTGCTGATCCGCGTCCCATCAAGATGCGCTTGCCGCACGCTGCAACTCGTGGTATAATGATGGCAGATCGTGAGCGATGTCACAATCAATAGGAGCGAACAATGATGAACGTGTCGCTTGAGCCATCACACACCTCACAAGAGGCTGGTTCCACGACAACCGGACTGGACGCAATCCTCGCCAGCCACCCTCGGCGGGCGGATGTCCTCCTCTCGGTTCTCCAGGACATCCAGCTCAAGATGGGGCATGTTTCGCCGGCTTCTTTACCTCAGATCGCCCAGTACCTTGGCGTTTCCGAAAGCGTCATCTATGGCGTCCTCAAGTTCTACGACCTCTTCACTACTGAACCGGAAGGAACTGCCATCCACCTCTGCGAGGACGTCGTCTGCTACCTGGCCGGAGCGCCCGAGATCCGCGTTGCCGTCGAGGACACACTCGATGTCGGCCCGGATGGCACGACGCAGGACGGGGCTTTCACCTTGCACATGTCATCCTGCCTGGGCGGTTGCCATCGCGGCCCGGGCATGCTGATCGACAATTCGCCGCAATTTGAGCTGACCCCCGACAAGGCGCGCCAGGTCATCTCGGAAGCGCGCGTGCGCCGGCCCGAGTGCACCCCCATCAGCGGCATCCGCACTCCTGTCGAGGAGCGCATCCTGCTTTCGAATTGCGAAGTGATCGATCCCACCAGCCTGACCGAGTATGTGGCAGCCGGGGGCTTGAAGTCGCTCAAGCGCGCGCTGGCCATGGGTCCGGCCTGGGTCATCAACGAGATGAAGAACTCGGGTCTGGTTGGTCGTGGCGGCGCAGCCTTCCCCACGGGACTCAAGTGGGATCTGGCGGCGCGCGGCGTGATCGAGCAAGGTCCCAGCACGCGCGGCCCACGCGCCTACATCGTGTGCAACGCCGACGAGAGCGAGACGGGCACGTTCAAGGATCGCCTGCTCCTGGGCAACGATCCCCTGCGCGTCATTGAGGGCCTGATTATCGCCGCCTTCGCCGTCGGCGCCGACTATGGTTATATCTACGTGCGCTGGGAATACCCGCTGCTCGTCGAGCGACTGCTTAAGGTGTTGGATCAGGCGCGCAAGGCCGGCTACCTCGGCTCGCGCATCCTCGGCAGCGATTTCAGCTTTGATCTTGAAGTGCGGCGTGGCGCCGGAGCGTATGTCTGTGGCGAAGAGACAGCCCTGTTTGAGTCGATCGAGGGCAAACGCGGCGAAGCACGCGCCAAGCCGCCCTTCCCAACCACGCATGGCCTCTTCGGCCGGCCCACGGTGATCAACAATGTCGAAACGCTGGGCAAAGTCCCTCTCATTATCGACAAGGGCGCCAGTTGGTACCGCGGCCTCGGCACGCCGAAATCGCCAGGCACCAAGCTCTTCTGTGTCAGCGGACGCGTCGAGCGCCCGGGCCTCTATGAACTGCCGCTCGGCGTCTCACTGCGACATCTGATCTATGACCTTGCCGGCGGCGTCAGCGGAGGGCGCAAGCTCAAGACGGTGCTCTGCGGCGGCGCGGCCGGGACGTTCATTGCACCAGACCAGTTGGACGTTGCGCTCGACTACCAGTCTCTTCCCGCCATTGGCGCCACGCTCGGCTCCGGCGCGATCATCGTGATAGACGAGAGTGTCTACATGTGGGAAGTCTTGCGCCGCCTGGCCCGTTTCTTCGCCCGTGAGTCGTGCGGCCGTTGCTTCCCCTGCCAGATCGGCACGAGCCGCCAACTGGAAATCGTCACCCGCCTGAGCGAAGGCCGCGCCAAAGACAATGACATTGCGCTACTCAAAGAGGTCGGCAGTGTGATGCGCCTCAGTTCCACCTGCGGCCTGGGGCAGACCGCATCCAGCGCCGTGCTGAGCGGCCTCAAAATCATGGGCTATCCGTAGAATCGCGCCAGGGATCACACAGCATGGCCGACCACAGCGTTCTGGACGTTCTGCAAGCGGCCGTCAGCGCCCTCGAATCAGGGCAGCGGGCCGCTCTCTTGACAATCGTGCGTTCGCACGGCTCAACCCCGCGCCATAGCGGGGCCAAGATGCTGCTGCGGGAGGATGGCGCACAGACGGGCACGATTGGCGGGGGAACTTTGGAGGAGAGCGCTCTACGCGATGCACAGCAGGCGCTCATTCAGGGCCAATCCAGACTGACGACGTACGAACTGAGCGGCAAGACAGAACAGAGCGTGGGTCTTTGTGGCGGCGCAGTCGAGTTGTCCATCGAGGTGCTCATGCCTGCTGCACAGCTTGTCATCATCGGCGCCGGCCACATTGCCCAGCCCCTCGCAGCCATGGCCGGCATGACCGGCATGGATGTGATCATCGTAGACGACCGGCCCGATTGGGCAACGCACGAGCGCTTTCCCCGGGCCAAACAGATTCACGTCGTCAGCTACGATCGCACAAGCGAGACGCTTGCGCCGCTTCCGCTCGAGATCACGTCATCGACAGCCGTTGTGGTGGCGACGTGGGGATGGGACGAGCCTGCTCTGCGCCAGGTCCTCGCTACGCCAGCTTTCTACATCGGTCTGATCGGGAGCAAACGCAAGCTGGCTCTGCTGGCCGACAGTCTGCAAGCGCATGGAGTGGACCTTGATCTCTTCAAGCGCGTCCATGCTCCCATCGGTCTCGACCTGGGCGGCGAGACTCCAGGTGAGATCGCCCTCTCGATCATGGCCGAAATCCAGCTTGTCCGTCACGGCGGCAGCGGCCAGCACCTGCACAGCTTGCGCGCCGACCGGACCGCGCCGTCAGACCGCACATAAAAGGAGCGGCCAGCCTGGGCTGGCCGCTCTCGCCTCATTCGTCCTGCACGCGACGCGCCTCTGCAACTGGTGAGCGTAATCTCCTTCCCACTCCGTGCAGTAAGGCGCTCCCTTGCGCCGTCCAGGCGGCAAAACGATCCCCCATTCTGGAGCGGAAGAGACCGCTCCCTACACGATCAAGAAAGATAACGCTCACCTCTGCAACGCTACCACAGCGCCAGTTGTTGCCCCTCCTGCGCCGCCGGCCTCTGCAAGCCAGATGCATAGTCCAGATCAGCGACTGTTGTTGCGGCCCCGCCGGCCAGTTCACGCAGCGACTCGAAGCGCAGAAACGCCCACCCATCGTCGTTGAGTCGCCGCCGCAGCAGGGGCAGGCGCTCCATCTTCGCCTCGATCAATCCGGCGCGCGCCGCGGGCACAACCATGTAGCAGCGCAACCCATCCACACGGTTTGCGCGTCGCAACACACCCTCGCCCAGCATCCCCGTCCATTCTATCTCAAAGAGATGGCTTGCCCGCCGCTTCCGGTACCAGATGACATCGACCATACGGCTGTGCTCGCTTGCGCCGGGCAGGATGTCCTCCGCGCTCATGTATCTTTCCGCCACAGTCAGCATTCCGGCCAAGGTTGGCCCCGATTGGCGGTTGTGCAGCTCGGCCGGGCCAATCCAGACGTCGAAGCCCAGGCGCCGCCCCAGCCTGGCCAGCAGTGTAACCATCGCCGTGTGCTCAGCAGTCCGCTGCGCCAGGGCATCGTCGGGCCGCAACTGCCAGTGAATCGGCGAGGCCGGCACAGCGTACGACTGGACACACAGCTCAATCAGCCCCGGGTCGGGCGTCGCCAGGCCAGGGAAGAGAGCGTAGACAACGCGGTTGATCGCCTGCATGCTCGACAAAGGCGCCGTGCTCAGCACGGTATAGACAGCCCACTCCACACGATCACTGAGCTGCGTGGCCGCATCGCTATCGTCAGAGAGCCGCCACCACCCGCGCTGGCGAGCCAGCGCGGGTGGTGTGTCATCGTCCCCTGTCTCCTCTTCGGCCGGGGGCGTCTCCTGCTGCGTTGTCCAGGGCATAAACGAGAGAGCGCCGCCGCCCTGCCCGATTGCTGCCTGCACGTGGCGCAGCCGGTCCCACGACGCAACCTGTTCGGCTGGAAGAGCGGCCAGGCGCGCCAGAATGCCCGTCCTGCTGAGGCGCTGCAAAGCCGCCAGGTGCAGCCAGATATACGCAGCCGGCTCACCACGCACGGCCAACACACCCTGCGCCGCAGCGACAGACTCACGCCGCGCCGCATCCAGCAGGCCATCCATTGTTGCCGGCAGGCCAGAGCTGACAGCGCCGCGCACAAACCGCAGGTAGCCATAGCCTGGCACTGCACCCAGAGCAAGCGGGCGGCGCAATCCCTCAGCGCTATGTGGCTGGTAGGCGACGTTCTCCAACTGCAAGCCGGCTGCAGCGGCGGCCAGGCATAGCACGTTGACGTTGCCAAGTCCCGCCAGCGGCATACACAGGATCAGTTTTCCACCGGAAACAAGCGTTTCAGCCATTGCCGCCAGGTTTTTCTTCATCACGGCGTAGATGTAGGCCCAATCATTCCCCCGCCGCGGGTGCAGGAGATAGTCAGGCGAGAAGCGACGCGCGTCGTCTTTCCCAAGCACCCATCCGGTCCAGAGATACGACAAATGCAGCATGTCGCCCCAATCAATCAGCGGCGGAGCGGTGAGAATAAGATGAACGCTGTTTTCTCCCAGGTCGGCAGCCACACGGCGCGGAGGCGCAGCGCGCACGCTGGCCGGCGTTGCCCCTGTCGTCGAGTCTGCGCGCGCGAACGACCCGGCTCGCAGTTGCGAGGAAGATCTGCTCTCATCCTCGAGGCGCGTCCTTTGCTCCGTACACGCATCAGCAAAGGCAAACCAGCAATTGGTCTCAACAAACGTGACAGCAGTCGCAGATTGTGGCTTTGCTGCAGGCGCTGGCGGATGGAGGAATCCGCCACGGTGTTGCGCCCGGCCATCGCTGTATTGCTTCGTGCAGTGCTGCAAGGCATGGAGCAGCGCCAGCATCAAGACCTCTTGAGCCGCCCCGTCGCTGACCACCATTTCCAGCTTGCTCTGTATTGTGAAGAGCGCATAGATACTGCGCGGCGTGTAGAGATCAAGCAGACGCTCGCCCAGCATATGCAGAGCGCCATCAGCGGCGCCCAAGCGATCCAGCAGCGTCCAATAGGCCCGCCCGCGCTCCTCGATCTTCGAGAGGACAATCAAGTCGTCCTCACTCACCGGCGTATGCTGCATCTGGTTGCACGACAGGCAGTGGAACTCCTTGGCGATGGGGCGGCGCGTCTCCAGGCTCCAGGTGAACGCACGCGCGGTAGCCGCGGCGCCGCAAACCGGGCAAGTGGTTGCATAGAGGCTGCTGAGGTGCGTTTCCAGGGTTGTCTGCAAGGTGGGCGCGGCCGCCAGCGCGGCAAAGGCACGATCAAGCTGGCGCGGCGAGACGGGGTTGAGGGCGGCACGAACAGTAAAAGCAATCAGTGGATTGAAGTCAGAGAGGAGCGCACGCTTGTTCTGGCGCGCGGCCGAGCGTGCAACAGCATCAGTGCGGCAAAAAGGATCCCAGACCAGGCCGCCATCTGGAACATGAGCGCGCATAAACGCATCGCAGGCGTTGGCGGGCAGACCAGGCAACTCATCTGCCAGCACGGCAGCGCAGCCGAACTCCGGCGGGATGAAATAGTCGACATTCTCCGCCATTGTCACTCACCACCTTCCACTCACACAAAGCGACCTTCACGGCAACGTGTGCGCAAGGGCAACGATGGCATCAGCGAGATTGTCGCCTCACATGCCTCTCTACGTTCATTATACCACATTCGCAGCGCATAGCATATGTGAACTTGCGGTACTAGACTCCGTTGTGCTATAATGCACGCACGAGCCGCCGTTCTCCTGCCATTCACGGTTGAGCGGCGGCTTTGTGTTAGCCGATATTTCACGGAGGTCCTCCGCATGCCCAGGAGACGCTACATCAAGCATACTCCCGATACGACCGATCCAAACGCCGGTTTGCCCGAATTTGCCGTCTTGCCTGTGCGCGACATGGTTATGTTTCCGCATATGGTCACGCCCGTCTTTGTTGGACGCGAACGTTCGATCCGCGCCGTCGAAGAGTGCATGGCCAGCCAACGGCCAATCTGCGTCGTCACACAAAAGGATCCTGAAGTCCAGGACATCAATCCCGGGAATCTGCACACAATCGGTACCGAAGCCGTCATCGGGCGCATGCTGCGCATGCCCGATGGCATGACCTCGGCCCTGGTACAGGGCCAGCAGCGCTTGCGCATCGTTGAGTTTTTCGAGGGCGATCACTTTCTAAAGGCACGCGCCATCCCGATCCCCGACCCCACCGAAAAAGACAAGGACATCGAGGCCATGATGGGCTCGGTCTTGCACCAGTTCGAACGCGTGGTGCAATTGAGTCGCAATCTAACCAACGATTCCTATGTCGCGGCGATGAACATCGACGAGCCCGGCTGGCTGGCCGACTTCATCGTGACCAATCTTGACCTGACCCTGCCACAGCGACAGGAGGTTCTCGAAAGCCTTGTGCCGGCCGAGCGCCTGCAGAAGGTCAACCTCTTCCTGGCCAAACAAGTCGACATCCTGGAGCTCGAGTCGCGCATCCACAGCCAGGTGCAGCAGCAAGTCGACAAGAGCCAGCGTGAATACTTTCTGCGCGAGCAGCAACGCCAGATCCAGAAGGAACTGGGGGAAATGGATCCCCAGACCAAGCAGATCAGCGAGCTCAAAGACAAAATCGAAGCTGCCAAGATGCCCGAAGACGTCAACAAGAAGGCTCTGGACGAGCTGGAGCGCTTGTCAGCCATGCCTCCCATGTCTCCCGAAACAGGCATGCTGCGCACCTATCTCGACTGGCTCGTTGCTCTACCCTGGACCAATGCCACCGACGACAATCTGGACATCAAACAGGCCGCCAAAGTCCTCGACGAGAACCACTACGGCTTGCCCAAGGTGAAAGAGCGCATTCTCGAGTACATGGCCGTGCGCAAGCTGGCCGGCGGCAAGCTGCGCAGCCCCATTCTGTGCTTTGTGGGCGCACCAGGCGTCGGCAAGACCAGTCTGGGCCGCTCCATCGCTCAGGCGCTCGGACGTAAGTTCGTGCGCGTGTCGCTGGGCGGCATTCACGATGAAGCCGAGATCCGTGGCCATCGCCGCACCTACATCGGCGCTCTGCCAGGGCGCATTCTGCAGACCATGCGCACAGCCGCCACGGTCAATCCGGTCTTCATGATGGACGAAATCGACAAGGTGGGAGCGGATTTCCGCGGCGATCCGTCAGCAGCGCTGCTCGAGGTGCTCGATCCTGAGCAGAATCATTCCTTCTCCGACCACTACCTCGACGTGCCTTTTAACCTGTCGCGCGTTATGTTTATCACCACCGCCAATATCCTGTACCCGATTCCGCCTGCGCTCCTCGACCGCATGGAAGTGATCGAGTTGCCCGGCTACATCGAGAGCGAGAAACTCCAGATCGCCCACCGCTTCCTGGTACCCAAGCAGATCGGCGAGCACGGCTTGACGACCAAGAACATTGAGTTTGCCGAGAGCTCGCTCAAGCTGCTGGCGCGCGAATACACACGCGAGGCAGGCGTCCGCAATCTGGAGCGCGAGATCGCCAACATCTGCCGCAAGGTGGCCAAGAAAGTCGCCGAAGACAACGTCAAGCATATCACCGTCACTGACAAGACCGTCGGCCGATACCTTGGGCCGGCCAGGTATGAGTTTGGCATCAAAGAAGAAAAAGATCAGATCGGCGTTGCCACTGGTCTGGCTTGGACCGAAAGCGGCGGCGACACAACGACCATTGAAGTGACGCTGATGGATGGCAAGGGCGCCCTGATCCTGACCGGCCAACTGGGCGATGTGATGAAAGAATCGGCTCAGGCCGCGCTCAGCTACATCCGCTCGCGTGCGCATGAGATGAATATCGATCCCAAGGCTTTCGAGCATACTGATATCCATATCCATGTTCCAGCCGGCGCCGTCCCCAAAGATGGCCCGTCCGCCGGCATTGCTATGGCGACAGCCATGCTCTCAGCACTGACCAACCACATGGTACGCCGCGATGTCGCCATGACCGGCGAGATCACCCTGCGCGGCCACGTCCTGCCTATCGGCGGGCTGAAAGAAAAGATCATGGCGGCCCATCGCGCCGGCATCACCACCGTCATCCTGCCGCGCAAGAACAAGAATGATCTGATCGACGTGCCCAAGGAAGTGCAGCGTGGCGTGCAATTCGTCTTTGTGGACGATATGTCGCAAGTGCTGCCCGTTGCCTTGAGCGCCAAAGCGGAGTCAGCGCAGCCCGCGGCTGAAGCAGAAGCGCAAGCCGCAACAGACACAGGCACGCTTTCCGAAGCGCAGCCGGCTGTCCGACAAGAGATCGCTGCTACTGCGGCATAACACCGCCGCGTTGTAACAAACAAGTTTGTCGCAGGGCTGCTTCTCGCCCCTGAGGAGATGCGGCCCTGCGACGGACGCCATGTGATTCTGCACACGATGAGAGGAAAGAACCCCTATGCTATCTCAGCGTGATCACATTCGCACTCCCCTGACCAGACTGGCCGTGCTGCTGGCAGTGCTGGCCTTTGCCTCGCTGCTCGTCGCCTGTTCAGATCTGCAGCCTGGCAGCAACACCGCCAACTCCCGCACCACAACCTGCCCGGTGCCAACTCCGCAACTACTGCCTGCGCCCTGGAAACCTGAGCCGCCTGGCACGCTGATCAGTGTGGACGGTGACAGCGATCAAGAATGCCTGGTCATCTACCGCTACAACGTCACTGGCGACAAGCAAGGGCCTTTGGGCGCCGTGGTCTTCGATCCGCAAGTACCGGGCAAGAACGTGTCCGACTTGATGACGTACCGCCTGTTGCCCTGGATCAATCATTCCTACGTCATCACGAGCACGCCGCCCGGCTCACGGCCCGGTTTGCTGGGGACCATCGGCGAGAAAGAGGCGCAGCCGCGCGTCTACGACGCCAACGGCGATGGCAAAGGGGACGAGCTGGGGCTTGTCGGCACGGATGCAGCCGGCAACAAGACGACGCTCTCGCTCTACCGCTGGGTCAATCGAGACGAAGGTTATCGCTTGATCGGCTATTTCCACGGCAACGCGCGCGTCGAAATCGCTGATGGACCACAGCAGAACAACGACACCGGGGTCTATACGGGAACAGTGCGCTCGGTGCGCACCGTTGACCGCCTCTATGACCGCAGCGGCCTGGCCGTCGTCTATCAGTATGATCGCAAGGAAGACGGCTCGCGTTTTGACTTCAGAGCAAGCTGGTTAGCCTATGTCGATGGCCGGCCTGCCAACACCTGCTACTTCCCCGAAGGGCAGACCCTCAACTACTACAACGACCTGGGCCGGCCGGTCTTCGACCTGCGCGTCATCAGCGAGGACGACCGGAACGGCCAAGCAACCGTCTGCGCAGGATCGTGGGACATCTCGCCCAACACATGGCGCAGCTACTGGGCTTTCGTGCAGCTCGAAAAGCGTGGCGCAACGAATCCTTCTGAATGCGCTCAGTGGGTCGTGATGCGCGAGATCATTGAAGCGGGGCGCATTTCCTGTAACCCCTGAACCGACATTCTGTGGCAGACTAGAATCCTCGCGCCACAAAGCGCCCGTGGCCAACCTCGCCCACGAACTGACCGTTGCGCGCCACCACGCGCCCGCGGCTAAGCGTCAGCACAGGCTGCCCCAGGAGCGGCCATCCCTCAAAGACCGTGTAGTCGACGTGCTGATGGAGCTTGCTTTGTTCTATCGTCCCCGTCGCCAGCGGGTCGAAGATCACCAGATCAGCATCGCTGCCCGGCGCAATCGTACCCTTGCGCGGATACAGACCGAAGATGCGGGCCGGGTTTGTGGACAGCACCTCGACGAAGCGTTCCAGTGTTAGTCGCCCCTTGTTAACTCCTTCGCAGAAGAGCAACGACGCACGCGTCTCCACGCCTGCTATGCCGCCCGGGATGAGATCAAAACGGCTCTTGCCACGCGACTTCTGCGTCTCGTACATCCACGGGCAATGGTCGGTCGCGACAACATCGAGCGTGCCCCCTGCCAGCCCATCCCACAGCGGCTGCCAGTTGCGGCGCGGGCGCAATGGCGGCGTCATCACATACTTCGCCCCTGCAAAGCCGGGCCGTGCATACTCCTCATCGGACAGCAGCAGGTAGTGCGGGCATGTCTCGGCAAAAACGGGCAATCCATCGGCGCGCGCCTGTGCAATCGCCGCCAGCGACTCCTGGCAGCTCACGTGCACGATATAGATCGATGCAGCAGTCGCTCTGGCCAGGGCGATGGCGCGCGTCACCGCCTCGCTCTCGGCGAAGGGCGGGCGGGCCAGCGGGTGGGAAGCGGGTGACGTGCGCCCTTCCCGCAATAGACGCTGCGTCAAGTAGGTCACGATCTGGTGATTCTCAGCATGGACGAGGGTCAGTGCGCCGCATGTCGCTGCTGCGTCCATAACCCGCACGAGGGCAGCGTCATCGAGCGCCCCCGCATACGTCATATACACTTTGATGCTGGGGCAACCGTCTTGCGCCAGGCGTGCAATCTCAGACAATGTGCGCTCGCCTGCATCCAGCACCGTCACGTGCAAGCCGTAGTCGATCGCTACTTTGCCGTCCGCCTCGCTGCGACGCGCGGCGACTGCCTGCTCGAGAGAGGCGCCGCGCTGCTGCGTCGTGAAGTCGATGATGGTCGTGACGCCGCCGCAAGCTGCTGCGATAGTTCCAGTGCTGAAGTCGTCGCTGGAGACCGTACCGCTGGCGGGCAGGCTCATGTGCACATGGGGATCGATAAAGCCGGGCGCCACGAAGCAGCCGGCGGCGTCGATTGTCTCGCGCGCTCTTTCCTTCGCAATGAGATCATCGATAGCCACGATCGAGCCGTCGCGCACGGCAATGTCAGCGTGTCGCCGGCCGTCAGCGGTGACCACGATGCCCTGGCGCAGCACAAGATCATAGTCGTATCCCATTCATGTCCCTCCTGCTACAGCCTATACTAGCAGAATCCGTTTGCCCTCGCAAGCGGTGCATTTCATTGACGCGCCGAAAAAGCTGTGCTATACTCCGCGCACCGTAACAGGCCCGGATAGCGCCGGGCTAACACAG
>CAYOEZ010000031.1:0-29092 GCA_964402955.1 uncultured Ktedonobacterales bacterium
TGCACCAACTGGTCGAGAATCGGCATGATGTTGCCATCGGTGTGCTTGATGACGTAGAACCCCATGTCGCGATAACCTGCAATGAGCCTGGCCAGGTAGGGTGTGATAAACTCACCAAACTGGTTGGGACTCAAGAACGGGCCCGAGTTGAAGCAGTAGTCAGCACATAGGGCAAACCCGTCCAGCCCGCCGTGCTTAGCCCGGCGCTCAGCCGCATCCAGCTTTTGCTGCACCCTCTCCGCCGCTTCAGCATGAACCTGCTCTCGTTCATCAATCAAGCGGTAAGCGAACTCCATCATGTGCTCGCCGTCGGGCACGCTGAAGGTCGCATCGCCGTGGCGCATGATGAAGTAGCGATTCCCCGCCTTCTCCCGGATAAGGTCCACCAGGCGCATCGTCTCTTCTTCCGTGTCCGGATTAGGATGGATGAAGATGGCGCTGTGTTCAAAGCGCTCGGCGACGGCGACATAGATGTCGGCTATCTCGCGGCGGTGCAACTCGCGCTCTTTCTCCTCCATCTGGAACCACTGCTTGTAATTGCGTTGGCTGGGATGGACTTTGCCCAGGGCCTCCATGGTCAGAAAGAACACCAGCTCAAAGTGCGGCACGCGCCCGCGCAGTGGCTGCCGGTTCAGGGCGGCGATGAATCGTTCTCGTGGCTGCATGATGTTCCTCAGTTAGGCTTTGATCGTGAGCCGCGCAGACTCGCCTGACGTCTATGTGACGCCGGCGCCAGCGTTGCTGCCGGTCTCTTGAATGGACTAACCGCCATACATGTAACAGGCAACTTCTTGGCCTTCTCCGGTCTGGAAAAGCGGGGGTCGTTGCTTCAAGCATTTGTCCATGCTCACAGGACAGCGCGGGTAGAAGCGGCAGCCTACGGCGCCTTTGAGCCGCATCTCTTCCTCTGACGGGAGCGATATGTCAGTGTCCCACTTCTCCCTGGGGTCAGGGACGGGGATCGAACCGATCAACAACTGCACGTAAGGGTGCTTCGGATTCTCGATGACCTGGGACGTCCGGCCTCTCTCGGCCACGGATCCCTGGTACAGTATGTAGATGTCGTCGCTGATTTGGTAAGCTGTGCTAAGGTCGTGCGTGATGTAGAGGAACGATATGTTGGACTGGTCGCGCAGACGCAACATGATGTCGAGGATCATCGCCCGCAGCGAGGCATCGACGGCAGAGACTGGCTCGTCGGCGACGATCAGGCGCGGCTTCATCAGGTAGGCGCGTGCCACCATGATGCGCTGGCGCTGGCCGCCGCTGAGCTGGTGGGGGTATTTCTCCAGGACTTCCTCACTGCGCAGGCCAACCACGCGCATCGCCTCATCGATGATCTGCCGCTCCTCGTCCTTGCTGTGTGCCATGTGGAAGCGATTGACTACCATGTCGAAGATGTGCTTGACGCGGTAGAAGGGATTATACACCTCGTAAGGATCCTGGAAGACGGCCTGGACCTCCTTGCGGTATTCCATGCGCTGCTGCTGCGTCATGGCGGTCACACTCGCTCCCTTGTATTTGATATGTCCCGAGGTCAGATTGATGAAGCCAAGAACAGCGCTCGCCAGAGTCGTCTTGCCGCTGCCGCTCTCGCCGGCGATAGTAATGATCTTGGCCGGGGTGTCATCGACCGTCAAGCTGAAACCGTCCAGGGCGGTGAGCCTAGTGCCTGTATGAAACAGTCCGCCCCCATAGATCTTCGTCGCATTAGTGATCTCAAGTAGTGGTTGTGGCATGGCTAATTTGTTCCACCCTTTGGCTCATAGAGGTAGCAAGCGACGTACCGCTCCGGCGATATCTCTACCAGGTGCGGCCGGTCAGAGAGACAACTATCTGACATCTGGTGACAGCGGAATTGGAAAACACAACCGGGTGGAGGGTTGCGCAGATCATGGGTTAACCCTTCGGTGACCTTCAACGGCTTCTTCTGCTTGATCGACGGGATAGATGCGATCAGAAGCTGGGTATACGGGTGCAGCGGGTCAGCAAAGATGCCAGCGACGGGCGAAATCTCGACGATGCTCCCGGCATACATGACCGCAATACGATCAACCAGTTGCGCCTGCAGGCCCATATCGTGACCGATCAGGATCATGGAGACGCCCAGCCGGCGCTTCACATCCAGCAGCGTCTGAGCAACGACCCTCTGCACCACGACGTCCAGAGCGCTCGTGGGCTCATCGGCAATGATAATCGACGGGTTCAAGGCGATGGCCATGGCGATGCACACCCGTTGCTTCATGCCGCCGCTCAGTTCATGCGGATACAGGTTGTATGTCCGTGCTGGCAGACCGACCAGCGTGAACAATTCCAGGGTGCGCTGCTTCAGTTGCTCCGCTGATTGCCGCTTGTCATGGGCAGTGATCGCGTCCTGGATCTGCTCCTTGACTCTCATCACCGGGTTGAGGGAGTTCATGGCGCCCTGAGGGATCAGCGACAGCTTGCGCCAACGCACCTGGCGCAGTTGCGCCTCGGACATGCCGACGATGTTGACGCCATCAAGGTTGATCTCGCCCCCCACAATCTTCCCCGGCGCCTGCACCATCTGTAGGATGGCCATGGCGACGGTGGTTTTGCCGCAGCCCGATTCGCCAACCAGGCCGAGGATCTCGCCGCAGCATACTTTGAAGCTGACGTCGTTGGCCGCGATGACGTCTCCCTTGGGCGTCTGGTAGTGAACACTCAGATTCTTAACGTCTAATATCACATCAAGCGCCACTGCGGCGCCTTTTCTGTCTTGCTGAATTGTCATGTGCGCTGCCCCCTCAAGCGCGGATTGGCGATCTCATCGATCCCGGTGGCCATCAGGAACAGGCCGACGAAGATCACGATCAACATGACAATCGGGAAGCCCCACCACCACCACATGCCGCGCAGGATGGCTGACGCCCGGATGGCGTGGAAGATCGTCATTCCCAGAGTCGGGATGCGCGTTGGCCCCAGGCCCAGCGCCTCCAGGCTGGCTGCGGCAAGGATCGCCCCCGAGACGCCACCGACAAAGCTGGCGGCCAGCCAGGGCAGCATATTCGGCATCATCTCCTTAAGCATGATCTCAATGCCTGACACGCCGGAGAGCTGCGCCATGCGCACGTACCCGCGTTCGCGCAATGTGAGTACCTGCGCCCGCACCAGACGAGTGGGGTGTGTCCAAGCGAAGAGGGCCAGAATGAAGGCCATGGTTGTCAGATCTACGACCCGGACATAGGATGAGATGACGATGAGGACCGCCAGGGTAGGAATCGTTAGCAGAGAATCGGCCACCGTGCGGATGATGTTGTCCACCCAGCCGCCGAAATAGCCTGCGGCTGAGCCCAGAACGACACCGACGAGCAAGCCTACACCTGCTGCAATGAAGCCGACACGCAGCGAGCCAGGAGCGCCAGCGATAAGGACGGCTAGCATATCGCGTCCCTGATTATCGGTGCCTAGTGGGTGGGCGGGGTCTCCCGCAGGTATTCTGTTGGATATCCATGCGGGCGGTAGATCCATGGGAGACGAGGCGACATAGGCCAAGTTGCGATCCCAGAAAAACGGGCCGAGAGCGCCGAACAGGACAACACTCAATACCATCAGTAGCCCGACGAGGAAGCGCTGATTGAGCCACGGCGAATCCCAGGTGCTGATGCGGCGCGTTGCGCGCAGCATTGGTTGTTGGTCTGGCGTAACTGTTGCCATGAATGGTTCTCTCCTCCTACGTCTTCTGGTACGTGATGCGGGGGTCAATCAAAGGATAGATCAAGTCAATGATCAAGACCGCCGTCGCCGTCGTCAGAATCAGAATGAAGCATACACCCGAGATGACTGTGTAATCGCTATTCACAATCCCCATGTACAAGAGATACCCCATGCCGGGATAGGCGAAAAGGTACTCGACCAGGGTCGAGCCGCCCACGATGCCACCCAGGCTAAGGGCCAGAGCCGTCACCTGGGGCAGGATGGCGTTGCGCACCGAATAGCGCAGAAAGACGCGCGTGGGAGAGAGACCCTTCGCCTGAGCCAGGAGCAAGTAGTCTTCGCCGTCAGCCGTGATCATCATGCCGCGCATGCCCAAGGCCCAGAAACCCATGGATGCCATGACAATGGACGTGATGGGCAAGATGGCATGATGGATCAGGCTCGAGATAAAAGGCCAGTTCAGGCCCATATCCAAATTGCGCCCATAGGCGCCAGAGACGGGAAACCACTTGAGGCCAAAGGCGAAGACGAAGATCAGCAACATGGCCAGCATGAAGAACGGGATCGAGGTAAACGTCATGGTGAGGGGCAGCAGTCTCTTGACAATCTTGGGCGTTCGCCGCCAGCCGAGCAAGGCGCCGATAGTCGTGCCGATAAAAAAGGACATCGTCACAGCCGCGGTGAGCAACCCAACAGTCCACGGCAACCCTCGCTTGACCAGATCCATGACTGTCACAGGGAAGTTGCTGAGGGAGTAGCCCAGGTTGAGCGTCAGCAGGTTGCCCATGTACTTGAAGTACTGAATGTACAGAGGATCGTCCAGACCGAAGCGAATACGCCATACTTTGATCATGTCCGCCGCGCCTTCCACATACCCAGACATGAACATCATGCGGGTGATCATGGCTGTCACCGGGTCGCCGGGGGCCAGGCGCGGGATGATGAAGATGATGGTGGAACCAAGCCAAACAGTAAGTACAAACATGAATAAGCGGCGGATAACATAACCCGCTGTTAGTCCACGCATAGAGTCACCTTCTTGATGCATATGGGAAGCGAGGGCAAGCTGCCCGGGCCTGTTCCCAAGTGAGCCTCGTCAGAAATACGTGTTCGAGCGGCTGCCACCTTCTGGGCAGCAAGAGCGTGCACCCATCAACTGGTCTGTGTGGATACGGCACAGGGCGTCAGTCAGGGACGAGATCAGCGCTGTAACAAAGCAGTGGTCGGCAATGCACAAGCTTGGACGTCA
Organism: uncultured Ktedonobacterales bacterium; assembly: GCA_964402955.1. GTDB lineage: Bacteria > Chloroflexota > DTOL01 > DTOL01 > DAOUCN01 > CAYOEZ01. Next base: position 4,928 of record CAYOEZ010000031.1, read on the forward strand.
GGAATGTCGGGATGGATCAACGTATGGAAGGATCAACGGCGTACGCGGCGCATGATGCCCGGCGGCCGTTGGCGCATAAGGAGTCGGCGGGGCGAGCCGGCCAGAATGCGCAAGCAAGCGCTCGCGCAGCCCCAGTGATGAAACTACTCCAGATACTATATAGCATATCGTCTTGATGTCTGTCAACACCCTCATGTAGTCTTTACGGCGCACGCGCCGACCTGTGCTTGCGTGTCTGGTCGCTGCCCCTGGTCAAGGCATGAGTCTATGCCCCGCGCCCGCCCAGGGCTTCACTTGCGGCCCAGGCTGTCGGGCAAGAGAGCGCCCGCCAGCAACGCGCCATCCAGGTCGGTCGCCTCGAACCGCGCCCCGCGCAGATCGGCGTCGCGCAAATCCGCTCGCCGCAGGTTGGCGTAGCGCAAATCGGCCCTTGCCAAGTTAGCGCCGCGCAGGTCGGCGCCCTCTAAATTCACCTCGCGCAGGTCTGCTGCTACGAGGTTCGCCTCGCGCAGGTTGGCGCCGGAGAGGTTGGTCCAGCTAAGGTTGACGCCCTGTAGGTCTGCTGCACTCCCGCCGTATGTCGTGATGCGCCAGGCCATCCTGTGCTTGTCGCTCATGATGGTCGTGTCATCGACGAGCGCCTGGCGCAGGTCCGCGCCGTTGAGATTGGCCAGGTCCAGGTTGGCGCCGCGCAGGTCTGCTCCTTGCAGCCGTGCCAGGTGCAGGCTGGCGTTCGCCAGCACGGCGCCGCGCAGGTTGGCCTGCGACAGGTCCGCCTGCCCGAGATCGGCCTCGACAAGCCAGGTTTCGCTGATGACTGCGCCTGTTAGATTGGCCTGACGCAGGTAGGCCTGAAAGAGATAGGCTGCACTGACATCGACGCCGGCGAGTTGGCGGGATGCGGCCGTTTCGTTCAGTATTTGCCAGACAAGCCGCCATTTGTCTTCGATGCGGGTGCTCTGATCGAGGGTCGTTCCCTTCAGTTTGGCGCGGCGGAGGTCGGCGCGGCGCAGGTCTGCGCCGGTGAGATCGGCGTCCCGCAGGTCGGCCCCCGCCAGGTTCGCCTGGCTGAGGTCGGCGTCCCGCAGATAGGCGCCTCGCAGATCCTTTCCCGCCAGGTTCGATCCGGCGGCGCCGTGGTTCAGGATATCCCACACCAGCCGCCACTTGTCGCTGATGACCGTGTTTCCGTCGATGTGTGCGCCCAGCAGATTGGCGCCCTCAAGTTCAGCCGCGCTCAGGTTGGCCGCGGCCAGGTTGGCGCTGGAGAGGTTGGCATGGCGCAGCCGCGCCCCGCCCAGATCAGCGCGCAGCATGTTGGCCCCGCCCAAGTCTGCCCGCGACAGATTGGCCCCACGCAGAGCGGCGTCGTTCAGGCTGGCGCCTCTCAGGTTGGCGCCTTCCAGATTGGCGAAGTACAGGTTTGCGTAGTTCAGGCGCTTGCCCGAAAGGTCCATGCCGCTCAGATTGGCCTGGGTCAGGTCGGCTCTGGTCAAGTCCGCCTGCCGAACATCGCGTTTTCGCATATCCGCGGCCACACAGCGCGGTGGGCAGGCGACCATTCTGTCCTGCACGCTCGCCAGAAGCAGCGGCAGAAACGCGACGAACAACACTGGCACGGTGAGGAGAAGGACGAAACGTAGTAACTCTCGCATGGTATCAGAGTGCAGGCGGCGCGCTTGTTGCCCGCGCCGCGCCTTCGACGTACCCAGACATGAACATCATGCGGGTGATCATGTCCGTCACCGGGTCGCCGGGGGCCAGGCGCGGGATGATGAAGATGGTGGAGCCGAGCCAGATGGTCTGCACAAACATGAAGAGGCGGCGAACAACGCAGTCTACTGTTAGTCCACGCATAGGGTCACCTTCCTGTGGAATGGCGATTGCTGAAGGGGCGGCTGCCCGGGCCCGCGCACCGAACACCCTCCGAGGCTTCTGCCAGCGGCGCACAGACAGCTTGGGCGCTCTCGGCCGCGAAAACGCTCACCGCTACAACTGGTTTGTAAGGGCGGGTCTGCCTGTCCTCGTAGACAGGTAGACCCGCCCCTACATGTTTCCGCGCAGCGCTCACGACTGGTGGTGTGCCATTGCCGGCGCCGCGCATCAGTCAAAGCTGCTGACTCAGGCCGCTTACTGGGCAGGCTCGATCTTGGTGAGATACATGAGCCCATTGCCCCACCAGGTCCAAGGCATGAAGTAGTTGTTGGTTGAGGTGGGCCAATTCTTCCAGTAGGTGGTGTTGAAGGGCGTCAGCTTGCGCGCCTGGGCCACCGGAATGAGGGGCAGTTCGTCGTACCAGATGGTCATGGCCTTGACGAACAGGTCGTTGATCTTGGGGTCGCCCAAGGGCAGCTTGCCGATCTCGTCCACCAGTTTGGAGTACTCTTCGTTCTTCCAGCGCCAGATGTTGCCAGGAGCACGTTCGCCCTTGGGTCTCAAGAACATGGCATTGAAGTTGTTCATCGATCCCCAGGGCTCATTGACGGAGCCGCAGGCCTGCCAGCCTGACGAGGCTTCGAAGTTGCCAAAGGCGCCGTTGTCGCCCCAGACGCCGCCGGCCTGTTTCTTGGTGGTGGCGTTGATGCCGAACTTCTGGAACTGTTCGACCATCACATCGGCCATGCGCTGCAGCTCGATGAAGGCTTCGTGCGTTTTGATCTCCAGGCCCAGGTCCTTGCCGTCCTTCTGCCAGTAGGCGCCTCTCTTGACATAGCCCTTCTTGGTCAGGATTTCCTCAGCCTTTTTGACATCGGTTGTCAAGAGCCTGGTGATGATATCCTTGGGAATCAAGTCTGTGTATTTCCGCATTCCGGCGTAATCCGGGAACATGGACATAGACTTGATGGTGGTGCCCTCATAGGCCACCTTCACCACCTGGTCGCGATCGATGACGTAGTTGAGCATCCAGCGCATGTCTTTGTCGTCCCAGGGCGGCAGCGCGGTGTTCAGCTCGAGGTTGCGGGCGCAGGGGTCGAGGGCGGAGTAGGGTTCTTTGTCCCACCAGGCGACGACCTTCGGGTTCTTGGCCTTGAGAGCCAGGTAGGCGCCCTTGGTGACGTCCATCAAGCTGTCCAACTGGTTGTCGGCCATGAGCGCAACGCGTGTTTCCTCTGGCCCGGCCCAGTTCCAGATGAGTTTCTTGGGCTTGGGCAGAGGCTTAAAGCCCGTCTTGAAGCCCCACCAGTTGTCGTCGCGCACGTAGCTGAACTCGTTCTCACTGATGGTGGACAGCTTGTAGGGGCCGCTGAGCACCGGCCAGCCCTTGGCCTTGTCATAGAACTTGAAGGTCAGCGGATCCTGGCCTTCCCAGATGTGCTTGGGCAGCGGGGCAAGGGCGCCCCAGAGCTTCACCGAGAAGTAGTCGAGGGCGAAGCGAGGGTTCGGCGCCGTCAGGGTGAACTCGGTGGTCAACTCATCAATCTTGCTGATTGACTTCAGCCACTGCTTCAAGGCGGCATTGTAGCCGAAGCCATCGGTCTTCCAGCACATTTCGACGGTGAACACGACGTCAGCAGCCGTCATGGGCTTGCCGTCGCTCCAGTAGATGCCCTTGCGCAGCTTGACCGTCCACACGTCCAGCGTGGCGTTGGAGGTGAAGCTTTCCGCCAGCCAGGGCTCCGTCTTGCCTGTCTCGTAGTTCAAGATCTGGAATGGCTCGAGCATAGACTGGTGGTAGCCTTGGTCGCGCCGACTACCGGTGGGCAGGTATGGGTGCCATAGGTCTGGGGCAACGACGCGGCCGCCGTCAATGTCGAAGATGACGGTGTCCTTGCGGGCGGCCTTGGTGTAATCCTCGGCTGGTGCAGCAGGCGCTTTGGTTGGGGCAACTGTGGCCGCTGGCGCAGGCGCTGCGGCCTTGGTTGCTGTTGGCGGAACCTTCGTCGGCGTGGGGGTTGCCCCACAGGCGGCGAGCGCCATGCCACCTGCGGCGGCGGCCAAAGTCTTCACGAACATGCGGCGAGAGACTGTGATACGTGTACGTGTCATCTGATGTTTCCTCCTTTTTTTGTGTCACGGCAATAGCCACACGACACGGGATGTGGTAGAATGGGGCCACTCCTCTGCATGGGCTAACCGCTGCATGGGCTAACCAATGACGGACAGCACCTGTCTATCGCAAGGTCAACCACCTCCTCTCGATGCTGCTGTCTGCCGCCGCCTGATGCGGGTGACACGAGCCACCCGCATCAGGCGGAGCGGCTGGCGAGCGGGCGGCTCATCCGGGCTGGGACATGCGATCAAAGGGCCCGGGAAAAGGCTCGCCGAAGTAGATCTTGTCGCTCCACCAGGCCAGAATACGCGGCTGCCAGATGACCTGGGCGTGGGCCTGGCCGCGAATGACTTGCCTCTCAAACTCGGGCCACCGGCGAGCGACTGATCGTGCTTTGCGTTCGGCCGTCGATATCGTTGCTTCCACGGCTATCCCCTGCTGTTGGCTGTACTGGCCTGGTAGATGCGGCTGCCGGACTCGCGCCCGCTGCGGGCGATACAAGATCATCGGGGGTAGCTGAATCCGCGAGACAAAGGCGCGCAGTTTTGGCGTCGGTCACGGGCCATTTCGTGCGATCTGTGCTCGTACTTACTGATGGGATTTGCTGCGCCAAGAGGTTGCGAGGGTATGGCGGCGCGACTCATTACCCAGATGCCCGGCTGCCCAGAAGGTTTTGAAGCTTACGTGTATACTATAGCACATCAGCTTGGCGTTTGTCAATGCCGTCGGGCTGGAGCATTTCAAGATAACGTTATGTGAACCACGGAACACACGGAACACACGGAACACACAGAAAAAAGCTGTGGCTGAGCGCATTAGGGTCTAGTCTGCGCCGAATTGCCCCGGCGAGCCCGCCCAGGGCCTTTCCGTGTGTTCTGTGTGTTCCGTGGTCGTCAGGCTGCGACTATCTTGAAATGTCTGGGCTGGAGGCAGCACTTCCAAATATGGCGGAACGCCCGTCATTGCGAGCGTTCTTTGCGAAGCAATCCCCCTGCGCAACGCTGAGATTGCTTCGTAAACAGCACTCGCAATGACGAGCCAACGGTCTGCTCGTTCATATTTGGAAGTGCTGCGAGTTAGCATGTGTTACACAGACTTCCGAAGTCGGCCCCTGTCCCCCCAACGTTGGGGATGGGGGGCTTCGGACGTCTCTTTCTCACGTCCCGCCGCATCCCGGGAGGACCGATGAAACAAGTTTTGTGGCCTGTTGTTTTGATCGCTGCGCTTATTGTGACAGCGTGCGGGGCGACCCCCACGACCACACCAGCTCCCAAGGGAGGTAGCACCATGGTTCGCACAATGATCGTCGCCCACCGGGGCGGTTCACTGCTGGCCCCCGAAAACACACTGGCATCCTTTGAGCGCGGCATCGCCGAGAAAGCCGACGCCGTCGAGATGGACGTGCACCTGAGTAAGGATGGCGAGATCGTCGTCATCCACGACCCTGAGCTGAGCCGCACCACGGATGGAGGCGGCCTCGTCGGCGACTTGCCCCTGGCCGAGATACAGAAGTACAACGCCGCCGCCAAGTTCGGCGGTGGGCCCGTCAGCCCACAGAACGTATCGACGTTTCAGGACGTCGTGAGCGCCATCAGCGGCCGCGTCGGTCTGCAAGTGGAGATTAAGGTCAGGCCCGATGGCTCGCGCTATGCCGGCATCGAGCAGAAGGTCGCTGACGTTCTACGCAAGGCCAACATGATCGAGAAGACCGTCATCCTGTCATTCGACTGGCCGACACTGAAGGATATCAAGGCCATCGAGCCAAAACTCAAGACCTGCGCTCTCGCCAGCTCGGCCTACTTCAAGTCCGTCAGCGATCCGGTGAAGGTGGCGCAGCAGGTGAAGGCGATTGGCGCCGACGTCATGGGCGTCGACAAGAACTACTTCAGCGAAGCCCTGCTCGCAGAGCTGCGCAAGCAGGGCATCGGCGGCGGAGCGTGGACCGTCAACGACCCGGCCGAGATGAAGCGCTTCAGCGCCTGGAACCCCGACTTTCTGACCAGCGATCGCCCCGATTTGCTGAGAGAAGCATTGGGACGATAAGGGGTAGGAGCACGATGGGCGCGAAACGGACGAAGAACGTAGGAGCACGAAGAACGCGAAATGAACGAAAAACACGAAACACGAAAGGCGTAGGGGCGCAAACGGGCGAAGGACACGAAAGGAAAACGGAAACACCTGGGACACGAAAGTAGGCAACGGAGTGAAAAGACCGTTGCAGATCAGTGGGAGCAAGGAGGGTATCCATGTCTAGCGAACACTCACGCAAGGGATACAGCTTCGAGCAGCTTTCGTATGAGGTCATAGGCGCCTGCATCGATGTGCAGCGGCAGATGGGCGTGCACTGCATGGAGGTGGATTACCAGCGGGCGCTGGAGATCGCTCTTAGCAAGCGTGGACTCGAGTACCGGCGCGAAGTGGACGTGCCGATCGCCTATGACGGCACAGTCGTGACGACTCGCCGCGTGGACTTCGTCATTGCCGGGCAGGATGGCCAACTGATCATGGAAACGAAAGCGCGTAGCCACATCTTGCCTGAAGACCGCGAGCAGTGCCTGCTCTACCTGCGCCAGGGCAACTATCGCCTCTGCCTGCTGGTCAATTTCGGGCAGAAGCCGCTGGGTATCGAGCGTTTTGTGCACACACCGGAAACGTAGGAGCATGAGAGGTGCAGGAGCACAAAGAACGCGAAATCGGTGAAAAGCACGAAAGGCGCACAACGCGGCCCTCCAGATTTCGTGCCTTTCGCATCTTTCGCGCCCTTCGCGCTCCTGCCGTCCACGAATGCGCTCGAATACGCGAATGAAGCGCGCTCGATGCGCAGAGGCGTTGATGGCTGGCGGCAGGCTACGACGTTGGGAGAGGCACGGTCAGGGGCGGAGGGCGCTCGCAATCGCTGATGCTAGAGGCGCGGCGGGGGGGGGGCAAGAGCCGCGCAGGCATGCGGTGGATCGGTGGTCGCACGATTGCCGGTGACGGGTAGCCCATAGGGTACGTGTCCTTTAGCCGATCAACCGGATTTGCAGCGCTAGCGTTTCTCTGTCAACTGATCGAGTACAAGAATGGTGAGTCCTGGTACAGCGGGCAGGTGGGAATCGTTGGTTACAATGAATGACGCTCCTCCACACAGAGCGCTTGCCATCTGGATAGCGTCGGCAGTCTTAACCTTGTAAAGGGATCGCAATCGTGCGGCTTCTTCCGCAATTTCCTGAGATAGTGGAACAGTCGTTAGCCCTTCCGTATTGAACAGAAGTGCACGATAGTGGTTGGCAAGGGCCGTGTCACCACGGCGAAGCGGCTGAACCAGAACCTCAAGCATTGTCACCATAGATGTGACCGCGGTGAACTCTTTCCTGTCCAGAGCATCAAACAAGGTATCAACCACATCTATATAGGTAGGATTCACTTCAATGTAGTAAATCAGTGGCGCCGTGTCCAGACCTACGACTTTCCCTCTGAGTTCTCCAATCCACCCCACTCAGCACGCTCCCGATTAACATATTCCTGAGCATCCACACCTTGCCAGATCTCTTTACCTAGCCCACGGAATTCGCGGATGCTATGCTTCTTGCCGGCCGGCATTTGGCGACGAACGTGAGCCGCCAATTCCTCAACCATGCGCAGTTGCTCATCCGTCGACAGACGCTCTGCCTGCCCCAGGACGTGTTGGTACTCAACCATTGACATGTGCCCACCTCTGCTTTCCCTCAGATCATCCTGATATCCATTTTACCACATGATCCTCGTGTCGTCAAAGAAAAACCCATCCCTCACTCCTGCTTCTCAATTCCTGCCATCATCCCTTGACAACGCCAAAGCGCGGTGCTATAATGCGAACGAAATATGATTTCTATGACAATAATCATAATAACTAACACAAGGAGTTAGTCGTCAAATGGATGGTGATCTGGTTATCACTGACCTCCATGTCGCGGTGGAAGGCAAAGAGATACTGAAGGGCGTCAACCTGACCATTCGCAAGGGTGAGGTTCACGCCATTATGGGACCCAACGGCTCAGGCAAAAGCACTCTGGCCTATGCACTGATGGGGCATCCTAAATACAAGGTGACGAGCGGCGAGATTCTCTTCCGTGGGCAGAGTATCCTCTCTTTGCAGCCCGAAGAGCGCGCCCGCATGGGCCTCTTCCTTGCCTTCCAGTATCCCACGGCTGTCCCCGGCGTGAGCCTGGGCAACTTCCTGCGCGTGGCGACAAACGCCGTGCGCGCCGGTCGCAACGGTGACGGCGGCAAGAAGCCACTCTCTGTGTCTGAGTTCCAGAAGCTACTGCGCCAGAAAATGGATGTGCTCAAGATGGACCGCGCCTTTGCCAGCCGCTACGTCAACGACGGCTTCTCGGGCGGCGAAAAGAAACGGGCCGAAATACTACAGATGGCTCTCCTTGAGCCGCAGATCGCCATCCTCGATGAGACTGATTCGGGACTCGACATCGATGCGTTACGCATCGTCTCTGAGGGTGTCAACACGTTGTCTGGCCCGAATGTCGGCATTCTCGTCATCACTCATTACCAACGCATCCTGAACTACATCAAGCCAGACTTCGTGCACGTTCTGGCCGCTGGACGCATGATCCGGCAGGGCGGACCGGAGCTGGCCCTTCAGCTTGAAGAAAAAGGCTACGACTGGCTGCTCAAAGAAGCCGGTTTGATCAAGGCATAAATAGTCCTGCCGGGCAGACCGTAGGTCACGCAGAGCCTGCCCCGCTCCACCGGCCATCGGGCGTCCCGGCGTGACGTGATTTGCCGTCAGGCAAGGATGCCTGACCTACGGACAGATGCACCGTAGGGGAAGCACGGGAGCAGGGGATGAATATGCTCAGCGACCTTAGCGTACTCGTTGGTGATATTTGGAAATGGAGAATCCCATGGCAGTCGATCGCTTGGAGAGTCTGGATACATACAAGTACGGTTTTCATGATGTCGAGAAGCCTGTCTTCAAGGCGCGCCGGGGACTGACCCCGGAGGGCGTCGAAGAAATATCGTGGCACAAGAGCGAGCCAGAATGGATGCTCCAATATCGGCTGCGCTCATACGAAGTTTACCGCAAGAAGGTCCTGCCCACCTGGGGCGGCGACCTGGCCTCCCTCGACTATGAGAATATCTACTACTACCTCAAGCCGGCAGAGAAGCAGGGCCGCACCTGGGACGATGTTCCTGTCGACATCAAGAACACCTTCGAAAAGCTGGGCATACCTGAAGCCGAGCGCAAGTTCCTGGGCGGCGTGGGAGCGCAGTATGAATCCGAGGTCGTCTACCATTCACTCAAGAAGGAGTGGGAAGACAAGGGCGTCGTCTTCCTCGACACCGATAGCGCTCTCAAACAGTATCCTGATTTGTTCCGCGAATACTTCGGTACGGTCGTGCCGCCGCAAGATAACAAGTTCGCCGCGCTCAATAGCGCCGTCTGGAGCGGGGGCAGTTTCATCTACATACCCAAAGGCGTGTCGGTGAACATCCCGTTGCAGGCCTATTTCCGCATCAATGCCCAGAATATGGGCCAGTTCGAGCGGACACTGATCATCGCCGACGAGGGATCATACGTTCACTACGTCGAAGGCTGCACGGCGCCGATCTGGTCCAGCGATTCGCTGCACTCGGCCGTGGTTGAGATCATCGTCAAGCGCGGCGCGCGCGTGCGCTATTCGACCATTCAGAACTGGTCGAAGAATGTGTACAACCTGGTCACCAAGCGCACCATGGCCTACGAAGACGCCACCATGGAATGGGTCGATGGCAACCTCGGCTCGAAGCTCACCATGAAGTATCCCTCCGTCTACCTGATGGGCAAGGGCGCGCACGCCGAGATTCTCTCGATCGCCTTTGCCGGCAGCGGCCAGCATCAGGACGCCGGCGGTAAGGCCGTTCACGTCGCGCCCTACACCACCTCGACAATCACATCCAAGTCGATTAGCAAGGGCACAGGCCGGACCACCTATCGCGGTCTGCTTAAGGTCGAGAAAGGCGCAGTTGGCGCCAAGTCGACCGTGCGCTGCGATGCGCTGCTGTTGGATCAGACATCGCGCTCCGATACCTATCCCGTCATCGAGATCGATGAGGACAATGTCACCATCGGCCACGAGGCCACGGTGAGCAAGGTGAGCGACGAACAGATCTTCTACTTGCGCAGCCGCGGCATCCCTGAAGCCGAAGCGACCAGCATGATCGTCAGCGGCTTCATCGAGCCGATCGTCAAAGAGCTGCCGCTGGAATACGCGGTCGAGATGAACCGCCTGATCAAGATGGAAATGGCCGGGTCTGTCGGGTAGGAACGGATTTCCTAGTGTGGAGGAATAGCGTGCACGACGCACTGACGATAGCAACGACAACAGGCTTCAGCAAAGAGACGCTTGAGGCGCTCTCTGCCAGCAAGCGCGAGCCGGCCTGGATGCTGGAGAAGCGTATCCTTGCCTGGCGCATTTTCGGCGAGACCCCCATGCCGTTCTGGAGGCGCACCGATCTCAGCGGCCTGAAGCTCGATTCTCTTGTACCCTATCACCCACCGGCACAGCGGGATGAGCCGTTTAGCGGCCTGCCTGCCGACATGCGCCTGGCCGCGGACGAGCGCTGGCGCGCCGGCGTCGTCTTGCAGCGTGATTCTGCGGCTGTGCATAGCTCACTGTCCGCCGATCTGGCGGCCAAGGGCGTTATCTTGGCCGATCTTGACACAGCGGTGCAAAAGTATCCGGACCTTGTGCAGAAGTACATGATGACGACAGCCGTCGCTCCTGGCGAGAACAAGTTTACGGCGCTGCACGCCGCCTTCTGGAGCGGGGGAACGTTCCTCTATGTGCCCAGGAATGTGCAGATTGCCCTGCCTATCGTCTACTTGAACTGGATGGATAGCGCCGGGCTGGCCTACTTCTCACACACGCTCGTTGTCGCCGAGGAAGGCAGCCACGTCAACATCCTCGACGAGTATGCATCGCCGGCAGAAGAGACACGCCAGTCGTTTCACAGTGGGCTGGTTGAGATCTTCGTAGGCGAGCGGAGCGAAGTTACCTACGCCAAAGTGCAGAACTGGGGGCCAGGCGTCATTTCGATCTCCCAGCAACGGGCGGCTCTGCGCCGCGATTCTACGATGCGTTGGGTCGCCGCGCACATCGGCAGCAAGGTCTTGCGCTCACGCGTGCACACAACGCTGGATGAGCCTGGAGCCACTCTGTATATGGTCGGCGTCTATCTCGCCAACGGACGCCAGCAGATGGACCTGGACTCGTTGATCGACCACGTTGCGCCCAACACCAAGGCAGACGTGCTCTATCGGGGCATCATTCGCGACCGGGCGCACACCACCTTCGAGGGCCTGATCAAAGTTGAGCCCGACGCTCAATTGACCGATTCTTACCTTGCCAATCACAACTTGCTGCTTTCGCCAAAGGCACGCGCCGACTCGCTGCCGACACTCGAAATCGAGGCCAATGACGTGCGCTGCACACATGGCGCAACCGTGGGCCAGTTGGATGAGGAGCAGCTCTTCTACATGCGCTGCCGGGGCATTTCACGGCCAGATGCTGAACGACTGATTGTGGCCGGCTTTGTCCAGCCCATTCTCGACCGCATACCCGAGGGTGGTTTGCGTGCCCGTGTCACCGCGGCGGTTCATGCCAGGCTCGGCGTTTAGGGAAGGTACGCGCAGGTAGCGGGACGCGGATTGCCGCGGAAGAAGCCGCGGATCGCCGCAGATAGGGCAGAATGATCAGCGACGATCTGTGACGGTTTCCGCGGCAATCCGCGTCCCGTCAGATCTCCGCTGCAACCGGAAACGGCGACGCGCTCAACTGAAATTGCACAGGGCGGGTTCATGGTGCATAATTGCCTGCAATTTGTGCGCAGGTCAATGCTAGAAGGGGATATCAAATGACGATCGCTCACGCTCAGCCTGTGGCAGCACTCCCTGGCCTCGATGTACGGGCCGACTTCCCCATTCTGAAACGGCTCGTCCATGGCAAGCCGCTCACCTACCTGGACTCGGCGGCCACATCGCAGAAGCCACGCCAGGTTCTCGACACCATGGCAGACTATTACGAAAACTACAACGCCAATATTCACCGCGGCGTTTATACACTGGCCGAGGAAGCCACCGGGCGCTACGAAGCGGCGCGCAAGAAGATCGCTGCATTCATCGGGGCTGCCTCATATCGAGAGATCATCTTTGTGCGCAATACGACGGAGGCCATCAACCTGGTGGCCTACGCCTGGGGACGCGCCAACCTGAAGGCCGGCGACGAGGTTGTGCTGACCGAGATGGAACATCACTCCAACCTCCTGCCCTGGTTTATCCTGAGGGAACAACTTGGCTTCAAGATTCGCTACATACCCATTACACCCGAGGGGCTGCTCGATCTCTCTGTCCTACCCACGCTGCTGTCGGAGCGGACACGCCTGGTCAGCCTGACCCACATGTCCAACGTGCTGGGCACGATCAATCCGGTACACGAGGTCGCCGCGGCGGCCCACCGTGCGGGAGCGCTGTGCCTGGTCGATGGGGCGCAAAGTGTGCCGCACATGGCCGTCGATGTGAAGGACATAGACTGCGACTTCATGGCCTTCTCCGGCCACAAGATGCTGGGGCCAACAGGCATCGGCTGCCTCTATGGCAAGCGCGCCATTCTTGAGGAAATGCCCCCCTTCATGGGCGGCGGCGAGATGATCAAGACGGTCACCTACGACGGCGCCGGCTACAACGACCTGCCCTGGAAATATGAGGCCGGTACGCCGAGCATCGCCGAGGGCATCGGCATAGGCGCAGCCGTCGACTATCTACGGGCGTTGGGCATGCCTGCGATACGCCAGCATGAACACAGCTTGACAACCTACGCCTTGCAACGGCTGAGCGCCATGCCGGGCATCACCATCTACGGGCCAGCCGTCGACCAACGCGGCGGAGCAGTGGCCTTCACCGTCAAGGGCATGCATCCCCATGACGTCGCCACCCTTCTCGATCAAGATGCCATCGCCGTGCGCGCCGGGCATCATTGCGCACAACCCTTGCACACCAAGCTAGCAATTCCCGCCTCGACAAGGGCCAGCTTCTACGTGTATAATACACTCGAAGAGATCGACCGGCTGGTCGAATCGCTGGCGCGAGCGCAAAAAGTGTTCGGAGTGTAAGCAGACATGGATATCTACCGCGAAGTCATTCTTGATCACTACCAGAACCCGCATCACCACGGCCATCTCGACCATCCAGACGCGCAGTATTCCGATGCCAACACGGCGTGCGGCGATGAGATCACCATGCAGTTCCAGGTGGGGGCAGATGGGCGCATCACCGATGTGGCGTTCGAAGGGACGGGCTGCGCCATCAGCCAGGCCTCGGCCTCCATGCTCACCGACCAGGTGATCGGCATGAAGGCCGACGATGTGCTCAAGCTGGGGCGGCAGGATGTGCTGGACAATTTGGGCGGCATTGTGCTGACGCCGGTGCGCCTCAAGTGTGCGCTGCTGGGACTGGGCGTGCTCAAGGCCGCCGTCTACACCTATCGGGGCCAGAAACCCGTCGTCGCCGACGAGGACTAGCCGGAAAACGCTCTACAAGGAAAGGATCGATGGCGAGTAAGTATGTAACCGTTGCCCGGACGAGCGACGTCCAGCCCGGTCAGGTCAAGTACGTTGAGACCGACGACTTCCGGCTGGCGATCTGCAACGTTGACGGCGTCTTCTATTGCATCGAGGATACGTGCAGCCACGACGGCGGCCAGCTCGATCAGGGTACGCTTCAGGGAGAGGTCATCGAGTGTCCCCGTCACGGCGCACGCTTCAACGTCACCAATGGAAAAGTTCTACGCATGCCTGCTGTTTCCGCAGTGGAGACATTTCCGGTAAAGATCGAGGGCGACAATATCACGGTCGAGCTGGAGTGACCTCATGATATCACCCGCACCGTTTGTCCTGTTGGGCACAGATGGCTCGCCCCATGCCCTCGCCGAGCAAATCGGCCACCCATTGCTGGCCGTCTTTTTCAAGAGCACGTGCTCCACGTGCATCATGACGTTTCCCTATCTGGAACGCCTCTACCAGACCTATAAGTTGCAGGGACTGGCGGTCTGGGGCATATCGCAAGACACGTTGGACGACTCACTGGCCTTCGCCGCAGATCAGGGCGCGACATTTCCCATCCTGCTCGACAGCACATGGGACGTCTCGCAATCGTATGAGGTGGAGGGCGTGCCCACGCTCATTCTCTTTGGCAGTGATGGACAGGTCGCCTATCGCTGCGCCAGTTTCAGCAAAGCCGATCTGAACGAAATCTCCCGTCTGGTGGCTGACGAGACGCACAGCGAGTGGGTTGAGCTTGCCCCCGCCCACGATGGCAAGCCGGCATTCAGGCCCGGTTGAATTTCCCGCGCAGCCCAGTTTGGGCATTAGATCATTTGAAGGTATCAAAGTGCTATGAAAGTACGCATTCCATCATCTTTGCGCAGGTTGACGGGTAGCGCCGCCGTCATCGAAGAAACAGCAGCCACAGTTGGCGAATTGATAGCGCGCCTTGACGCCCGCTTCCCCGGTTTCGGCGCGAGAATCTGTGAGCCGGACGGCCAACTGAAGCGACACATCAATATCTTCATCAACGGCGTCAACCTGCGCGACCGGCAGGGAATGCAGACAGCGCTTGGCGCTGACGATGAGGTGCTGATTGCTCCGGCCATGGCCGGAGGATAGGTACGACCGTGCTGCCACCTCGGCGAGCGCCGCGATAATATTCATCCAGAGGAGACTATCCATGAAACTGCCCCTATTCGGGCAGAAGCCCGACGGTGAGCAGGACCCCTTCCGTTCGGTCAACGTTGATGAGGCCCGGACCATGCTCGCCAGCGGGCAGGTCGAGGCTATTGACGTGCGCGAGCCGTGGGAGTACAATGCCGGACACGTACCTGGAGCGCGCTCAGTGCCGCTCAATACCCTTCTGCGCCAGCCGCGCCAGTTTCTGACCCGCGACAACCTGATGTTCATCTGCGCGTCCGGTCAGCGCAGCGCTGTTGCCAGTGAAATGGCCGTGTCGCTCGGCTTCACGCAGGTGTACAACGTCAGCGATGGCACCGAGGGGTGGCTGCGCAAGGGCTACCCGGTCGAGAAGTAGGCAACAGAGGCGGCAAAGGCATCAAAGCGTCCAGGCGTCAGAGCCTCAAGGTGTTAATGATGCGGCTATCACACGAGCATGTGGAGACGATGATTCGTCACTCTCGCGCCGAGTTCCCCAACGAAGCCTGCGGCGTCCTGGCGGGCGCCGGTGATACAGTGAGCGCTGTTCACTGCCTGGAGAATGCACAACATAGCACCGTTGCATATGAGCTCAGCGCCGCCGGATACCTGCTGGTGGCCGATCTGGACGATGCCGGACAACTGCTCGGCGTCTTCCATTCGCATCCGCATGGCGAGGCCTACCCATCGCCCACAGACCGCAGGCAAGCGGCGTGGGACATACGCTACGTGATTATCTCGTTGCAGGACAGGACCCATCCGGTTATGCGCTCCTTCCGCATCTCCAAGGACATGCCTGGCGACATGACCCAGTTGGGGACCATCACCGAAGAAAATCTGGAGATCAGTAACGATGGCACAGTTGACGCCTGAGCAAATCCTGCGCTACAGCAGGCACATCGTGATGCCGCTCGTGGGCGGCAGAGGGCAACGCAAGCTTCTCGGCGCCAGAGTTCTGCTGGTGGGCGCCGGTGGGCTGGGCTCACCAGCGGCGCTCTATCTGGCGGCCGCCGGCGTGGGCACACTGGGCATTCTTGACTACGATGTGGTTGACATCTCCAACCTGCAGCGGCAAATTCTGCACCACACAGCCGACGTGGGCCGGCCCAAGGTCGAATCGGCGGCAGAGACACTGCATGCCATCAATTCCGACGTCAAGGTCATTGGCCATCACGTGCAAATCTCGTCGCAGAACGCTCTGGACCTCCTGGCGGGCTATGACATTGTCCTGAACTGCAGCGACAACTTCCCCACGCGCTATCTGGTCAATGACGCCTGTGCGCTGCTCGGCAAACCACTCGTCGATGGCAGCATTCTGCAATTTGACGGCCAACTGACCGTCTATTACACTGCTGCAGGTGGGCCATGCTATCGCTGTCTGTTCCCGACGCCGCCGCCGCCCGGAGAGGTACCAAGCTGCGCACAGGCCGGCGTCCTGGGCGTGCTGCCGGGCATCATCGGCTCGATGCAGGCTCTGGAAGCGATCAAGCTCATTCTCGGCATTGGCGATCCCATGATTGGCCGCCTCCTGATCTTCGACGGTCTGGCAATGGACATTTCCACGGTCACGATCAAGCGCAATCCGGCCTGCCCGCTCTGCGGAGACCAGCCCACCGTCACGCATCTGATCGACTACGCGCAATTCTGCGGAATTCCGCAGGCATAGGGAGTGATTGTGCAACAATCGGACTTTCAACGCGATGCTGAGTTACCGGTTCTCAAGGTCGTACCGCTTGCCAGCCTGGTGCCGCACGAAGATACGGACCCGGAACGAATCAGGGGACTGGTGCAGCAGCTCGAGAAAGATGGACTACTCAAGAATCCTCCTATTGTCGCACCGATACCTGGGTCTGCTAAATACGTCGTATTGGATGGAGCAAATCGCACCCTCTCGCTGGCCGCGGTGGGATGCCGCGATGCGATCGTACAGATCGTCGACTACAACGATCCCGATCTGGAACTCGTCGCCTGGAATCACCTCATTGCGGAGGCGACGCCCGATGAGATCATCGCTCCGTTGCACCAGATAGCCGGTTTGCGCATGCGCCGCGTTGCGTTGCCTATGGCCCGTGCGCTGCTGGCCAATCGCGGCGTCCTGGCCTACGTGATGCGCGTTGACGGACCGGTCATCGTGCTGGAAGGAGGTCTCACGCTGGAGGGCGAGGCTGATCTGCTCAACCAGATTGTCGGATCATATCATGGTCGCCTGCGCTACTTCAGAGTCAAGAGCGATGAGATCAAGGGATTGCTGCCCTATTATGACGGCGTTGCGGCCCTGTTCGCCTTTCCCTGTTTCCGGCCTGAGGAAATCACACACATTGCGCTTACCGGAGCCAGGCTGCCGGCCGGCATCACCCGCCACGTGATCCCGCAGCGTGCGCTGCGCCTCAACGTGCCGCTGCACATTCTGAAGCAGGATCGGCCGGTAGATGAGAAGAATAGCTGGCTGCTCGACAAGATCAAGAACCACTTGATTAACCGCCAGATCAGATTCTACCAGGAACCCACTGTCCTCTTTGACGAATAGGCGGCGCAGGCCTTGCTTTGACGACTCATGTACATCCGGACATGGCGATGAAATACCTGAACGACACGATAGACAGCACGACCATTCTGCGTCATTCTATGTATGTGGAGGTGAATATCGCAAAAGGGAGATGAGCTATCGTCCAACAGAAGGAGGGACGAACAATGAAACTAGCCCGAACTCTGGAACGCCTGGGCGCCTATCAGACCGCCTCGGGTTACGCCGAGGCTGTCAAGACATTGATCCGTTCGCGCTTCCCTGAAGCGCTTTTCGACCCCTTGCGACCGGCCGTGAACGGTGATATGTGGGTACTGGGTGTCTATACGCACGACAACGAGGGCTGGTCAGTTCTCAGCCTCGTTGACGACTCACTGCGCGATCTTCTGATGCAGCGGCAGGTGGCGATCGCAGTTGTTCCCTTGCCGTATCACCATTATCTGGATGAGGACATCGTCTACTGAGGATATTGTTGAGCAATGGCAAGCCAAACGCAGAGACTGCTGACGATTCTCTTGCACCGTCAGCGATCTCTGCGTTCTGTCTACCCCGCAGCAGTCCCGAGCCGCCATTGAATTGGCCTGCAAACCCCTTGCCTTTTCAATAAGGCTATGCTATAATCTCATTCCGGTTGCGAGATGACCGACGTGGGGCGTTAGCTCAACTGGCAGAGCAGGGCACTCTTAATGCCAAGGTTACAGGTTCGAGTCCTGCACGCCCCACCAACCATGACTTTCGCCCGCCCTCTTGATGGCACACCGATTACGGATGCCGCATCCGGGCGGGACTGTTGTATGTAGACCGTTTATGTAGACTGTTACAGAGGAGCGCCACTACCCATGTCAAAAGATCGTGGCAAGAAGACGTCCCAAACGTCGGGCAGAAAGCCGGCCCCTCCTCCACGCCGGCGGCCCACAGAGGTGCAGAAGATCTCTCCCCTGGCGCTGGCCGGGGCGATAGGAGCGGCCCTGCTCATCGCAGCCATCCTGTTGTTCGTGATCAACTCCCGCCTCAACGGCGCAGCCACCCCAGCACCCGCCGCCACGCCGACAACGGCCGCAGGGGTCGTTCCAACCATAGCGGCCAACCCGCCGGCAACGCAAGCGACATCAGGAGGCGTGACGCTCCTGGGAGGATTCTCCAAGGGCAATGCCCAGGCAAAGGTGACATTCACCGAATTTGCCGACTTCAAATGAATTTACTGCAAGCTGTTTGCGGAGGCCGTGAGCCCCCAGATCATCAAAGACTACATTGATACCGGTAAAGTTCGTTACGTGTTCCGCAACTGGGTCATCTTCCCGGGCACCGACTCGACGAACGCTGCTGAGGCAACCTATTGTGCTCAGGAGCAAGACAAGTTCTGGCCCTATCACGACAAACTGTTCGCAGCGAGCAATGAGAACAACGGCGTCTTCGCGGCAGATGCTGTGAAGCGCATCGCCAAAGAGACAGGACTCGATAGCGCTGCTTTCAACACCTGCTTCGACAGCAAGAAGTATGCCGATCAGGTGACTAAAGACAAACAATACGGCCAGCAAGTCGGCCAGCAGAAGGGCTTCTCAGGCACGCCGGCCTTCCTGATCAACGACACAGCAACGGGCTTGAAGGGCGCCGATGCCAACGCCTGGATCGCCAACTTGAAGAAAGAACTCGACGCAGCGTTAGCGAAGTAGCTGCACAAAGAAAAACCTCTCTACGGCCAGCCGGCCGTTGGGAGGTTTTTGCTTGCCCGCCGCTGCACTGCGGGCGTGCGCTTCAGGCCGCGTGGGTGGCAGGCAGAGGCTCGGGCGCTCTGGCCGGCGCCGACGCGAGCATGAAGCCGCCAAACATCAGCACGGCTGCGATCAGCTCAGACACAGGCAGATTTCCGCCCAGGAGCAGTCGAGTCAGCGTCCCTGCCGACGCGACGACCAGAGCGCCAACCGCGATCAACACGTTGCCGACCACTCGCTGCGACGGCGCCTGCTTGCGCCAGAAAAGGAAGGCCGAATAGAATGCACCGCCGACCAGGAACAGCGTGCCGTAGACGTTGAAGAGCGGCGTCAACAAACGGACACCCCCCTTGGGCAAGATATCTTTGTACTGGGTGCTGATCGACTGGCCGGCATGGTAGGCAGCGCTATTGATGGGAACAGCAAACGTGGCCGCTACGCCGATGAGCGACAGCACGACCAGGACAACGGTTAGATAGCGAACCCAGGGACGGCGCACCATCAGGGTCAGCGTGCCATGCCCCAGCCAGCCGGCATTCAACATCGCGCCAAAGACATACCACGAGCGAAAGAGCAAGTCGTTCCAGTTCTGCTCCAGGTAGGCTTCGGCAAACGTCCCCACAGCAAACATGAGCAAGCCGATACCCCAGAACAGATTAGACAGATTGCGCTTGCGCAGAAAACGATACAGGACAATGGCCGCGAAGGTCAGCATGATCGCGGTCGCAACTAACGCTACGAGACGATTGAGCTCCACCGTTCTTCTCCTCCATGTACGCACAAGCTTGCCTGTGCTGCTTTCCCTCACTATACAAGATTATAGCATATAATAACGCATAAAGGCAAGAAGGCCATAGTTATTATCATAACAATAATAAATATGAACGTATTGACTTATTACCGTCCCTGTGCTATCATTGGCAGTCAGATAGGGGGCAACAATGCAGGAAACCAGGCAGCAGATTCTGACAATCCTCAAGGAGAAAGGTTCAGCAACCGTCGGTGATCTGGCGGTCAACCTTGCCTTAACACCCATCACTGTCCGCCATCACCTTTCGATTCTTCTGGGCGAAGGCTATCTCAGCGCCCAGCAAGTGCGGCGCAAGGTCGGCCGGCCGCACTACCTCTATTCACTGACCGACAAAGCATCGGATCTGTTCCCCCAGAGCTACCATATTCTCACCGACCGCCTTCTGGATGAGCTAAAAGCTATGGTCGGGCCGGATGGGATGGAAGTGCTCCTGACGCGCCTGGCCGACAAGCTGGCAGCCACGGTGATCCCACAGATCGGCGGCGGCACACTTGAGCAACGGCTTGATCAGGCCGCCATCTTGCTTGTCAAAGAAGGCTTCCTTGCGCGCTGGGAAAAGACGGCAGATGGCTATATCTTTTACGAACTGAACTGTCCGTATCGCCGTGTTATTCAGCGCCATCCCGAAGTCTGCACGATGGACCAGCGCTTCCTCTCGGAAGTCCTCCACATCGGCGTCGAGAAAATCGATTGCATCGTTTCCGGCGGCGAGAGATGCAGCTACAAAGTCCATACCACCATACAAACGCGCCAGTTGACCACAACCACAGCTTAGCATGCACACAGGGGCGCCTGGGCAACACCTGGCGTCCCTTTTCTTGTGGCTAGATTTCAATACGAAAGGGGAGACCAAACATGGACTACAGGTCATTAGGACGCACGGGCGTCATGGTATCGCCTCTGTGCCTGGGGACAATGAACTTCGGCAACCCGACCGATGAGGCGACGTCGATCCAGATACTGAACCGGGCGCTGGAGGGCGGCGTCAACTTCGTCGATACCGCCAACGTCTACAATGCCGGCGAGAGCGAGCGCATCGTCGGCAAGGCGCTGAAAGAAAACGGCAAGCGTGATGCTATTGTGCTGGCAACCAAAGTCTACAACGCTACGGGCAGCGGCGCCAACGAGCGCGGCCTGACGCGCTACCACATCATGAAGGCGTGCGAAGACTCCTTGCGCCGCCTACAAACTGACCACATTGACCTCTACCAACTGCACCGTGCTTCTTTCACCATTCCGCAGGACGAAACCTTGCGCGCGCTCGACGATTTAGTCCATCAGGGCAAGGTTCGCTACATCGGCTCCTCCACCTTCCCGGCGTGGAAGCTCATGGAGGGCATTGCGACCAGCGAGCGACTGGGTCTGGCGCGCTTCGTGAGCGAGCAGCCGCCCTACAACTTCCTCGACCGCTACATCGAGAACGAGCTTGTTCCGCTCTGCCAGGCCCATGGCGTCGCTATCATTCCCTGGTCGCCGCTGGCCGGCGGCGTCCTGGCCGGGCGTTATCGGCCGGGCGAGAAGCCGCCCGCTGACTCGCGCGTGGCGCGTTCGGGCGCCTTCTTTACCGACCGCGTGACCGAGAAGTCCGTCGTGGCGGCGCGACAGGTGGCAGAATTGGCCACGACGCGGGGCGTCTCTGTCGCTCAGTTTGCGCTCACCTGGGTCAAAGATCAGCCCGGCATCACCGCTCCCATCGTTGGCCCGCGCACCGTCGCCCACATCGAAGAGTTCCTCTCCGTCCTCGACATGCACCTGACCGCCGAGGACCGCGCTGCGCTCGACGAGATCAACCCGCCCGGTACAGCCGTCACCAACTTCCACAATACGTCAGGGTGGCTCAAGCTGCAAGTGCGTTAGGTATCAACACAGGATAGAGCGACAAAAGACTTCCAACATCGCCAAGATGTCGGAAGTCTTCTCTTTCAGCGCCGATCAGGCCGCAAGGCGTTGCCGTCCACGCCGGCATAATCGGAAGTATGATGGTGTGGGGGTCGCGGTCGACCTGAATCTCGATGATCTGGCGCTGCCCGCCGCTCGCAGCAAGCACACGCCAGGGCTGCAATCCGCCGCACACAGCGTACGCAGCCCGTTGGCGTCAATTCCGGTGACGCGACTTGGCACGTTTTCTCGTGCATCGCTAGCGGCGAATCAGCTCAGGTGAGATCGGCCGCTTATGCTCACTGCTGGGTGAACCAGGTCGTCAGCGCTTCCAGGTCGGTGCGCACAGCCTGGTGGACACGAGCATTCTCGACGGCCAACCCGCTCAGGTCCGCCACCGCACCGAGGAAGTCTATCTCCTCCGGCGTGAACTCCCTGGTATAGCGCGTGTAGAGGCGCATCACGCCGATGCCCTTGCCCTCGACCATGATCGGTAGGATAAGCAGCGAAGAAAGCCCCTCACGTTTCGCTTCCTCGCGATACTTGAAGAGCGGATCCATTGTCACATCTCTCATCTGAACCACCTTGCCCTGCAGCACGTCTCGATCTACAGGGTTCTCGCTCAGAGCGACGCCGCCCTTGCTTAGATACTCCTGGCTCAGCCCGTACGAGGCAGTCGCCAGCAGCTCATCGCGATCGCTGTCCAAGAGGCGCACCAGGCAAGCCTTGGCACTGACCGCCCAGGCGGCCGACGTCGCAATCGAGTCGAGCACCTGCTTGAGATCAAGCGATGACGACACTGCCTTGGCGACGCTGTACAGAGCTTTATAGTAACCCCTCTCCCTTGCTTCCATTTCTTCACCTCTTACTGACTGCTCACATGAGCCTACATCTGAGTACACGCCTAAACCGCGATTCCCTTCAACGACAGTTGCTCAGCCAGGTGGCAAGAAACCAGGTGCCCCCCGCCCGTATCGACCAGGTGCGGGGTCTCCACCGAGCAACGCTCGACAGCGTAGCGGCAGCGCGGGTGAAAGTAGCAGCCGCTGGGCGGGCGGGACGGATCGGCCACCTCGCCCTCAAGTACAATGTGTTCAGAGCGCAGGCGCGGGTCAGGCTTGGGAACGGATGAGAGAAGCGCCTCCGTATATGGGTGGCGCGGATTGCCGTAGAGCTCGTCCGTGCCAGCCAACTCCACCAGTTGGCCCACGTACATAACGGCCACGCGATCGCTCACGTACTGCACCACGCTCAGGTCATGGGCGATGAAGAGATACGTCAGCGAGAAGTGCTGCTGCAGGTCCTGCAACAGGTTGAGGATCTGGGCGCGTACTGACACATCCAGCGCCGACACGGCTTCGTCGCACACCACCAGGCGAGGGTTGAGAGCCAGAGAGCGCGCGATGCCGATTCGCTGGCGCTCCCCACCGCTGAAGGCATGCGGGTATCTGCGCATGTACTCCGGGCGCAGCCCCACCTGCTTGAGCAGCCCGGCCACGCAGTCCTCCAGCGCCTGCCCGCTCATATTCTCGTTGACCCGCAGCGGCTCGCCGACGAGATCGAGCACATTGAAGCGTGGGTTGAGCGACGAATACGGGTCCTGGAAGATCATGCGTACCTCACGCCGGTACGGTCTGAGCGCAGCACCCTGCAACTGGACGAGGTCAACGACAACATCATCGGTGCGGCGGTAGAGTATCTGGCCCTTGGTTGGCTGATAGGCACGCACGATGCAGCGCCCGGTGGTTGTCTTACCGCAGCCTGACTCGCCCACCAGGCTCATCGTTTCGCCGAAGTTGACGGCGAAGTTGAGCCCGTCGACGGCCCGCACGTAGCCCACGTTGCGCCTCAGGAAACCCTTGCGGATAGGGAAAAACATCTGGAGGTCTTTGACCTCGAGCAGAACGTTGTTGGCGTTGGCGCTCTCAGTCATGGCGCACCACCCCATCGTAGAGTAGGCAACTCACCGTGTGCCCGCGGCCGAGTGATACGGGCTCGGGCGTCACTTGATCACACTTGCCGGGCATGAAGGACTTGCAACGGGGATGGAAGTAGCACCCGCTTGGCCGGCTGAAAGGGTCGGGCACCATGCCCTCAATCGAGTCAAGCCGTTGTCGGGCAGAGCGGCCGACCTTGGGGATTGAGCGCAGCAGCGCTTGCGTGTAGGGATGCTTCGGGCCGTGAAAGATCGTGTCGACGTCCGCCGCCTCCACCACGCGGCCCAGATACATGATGGCTACGTCATCGGCTAGTTCGGCCACCACCCCGAGATCATGCGTGATCAGCATGATCGCCATTCCCAACCGTTTCTGCATATCACGCAACAGCGCCAGTATCTGGGCCTGGGTGGTGACGTCGAGCGCCGTGGTTGGCTCATCGGCGATCAGCAGGCTAGGGTTGCAGGCAATGGCCATGGCAATCATGGCTCGCTGCCTCATCCCACCGCTGAGCTGGTGGGGGTACTCGTCCACACGCTGCTCCGGGCGCGAGATACCGACCTGGCGCAGCAGATCGATTGTCCGCTCACGCG
>CAYOEZ010000032.1:0-29092 GCA_964402955.1 uncultured Ktedonobacterales bacterium
GGTAAGTTGTTAACGAGCAAAGTGGGGTATAACCCTACGAGCACTGACATCCATACCCGCCAATGGCCTGCGCCGTGGCAGGTATGGAAACCTGTCTACATATGCCCTCCGCCTCTGCCTTGACATCCCCGTCCAGCTCGGCTACAATCGCGCTGACCGGACCGAGCGGTGTGTCCGCTCAACTTCGCTTCTCAGCGTAATGTTTCCGCCTGTGCTTCGTTATGCTATGCGGAACGGCCATCACAAGGAACGTCTCATGCCAACGGAGAGCGAGCTCATTCAACGGGCCATCAAGGGGGATGCCCAGGCCTTTGGCGAGCTCTATCAACAGAATCTCACGGTGATTTATCGCTCCATCTTCTACAAAGTCGGCAACGCAACCGAGGCTGAAGACCTCACCGAACAGACTTTCCTGAAGGCATGGGAGGCGATCGGGCGCTTCCGTGAGCAGGGTGTGCCCTTCGCGGCATGGCTCTATCGGCTTGCCCACAATCTCATGATTGATTATCATCGCACCAGGCACGAGGCAATGCCTCTTGATGAGATACTGGATGCAGAGGATGACCAGACGGGGCCTGAAGAGATCGCAGCGCAGCGCATGGATGTGGCGACGCTGCAGCGAGCAGTCGTGCAACTCACCGACGAACAGCAGCAAGTCATTGTCTTGCGCTTTGTGCAGGGGCTCAGCCACAGCGAGGTGGCAGCGATCATGGGCAAGAACGAAGGCGCTATTCGGGGCTTGCAACACCGCGCGCTGCAAGCGCTACACATGCTACTGGCCGGCAGGATAGAAGGATATGAGCAGCTTCGATGACGTCCTCGCCCAGTGTCTAGCCGACATTGAGGCAGGAAAAGCGACAGCAGAAGAGTGCATTGGACGCTACCCGGCGCACGCAGATGAGTTACGACAACTGCTGCGAACGGCCAGCGCCATCCGCAACGCGCAGCCGGTCGAGCTATCGCTCGCCTTCCAGGCGGCCGCGCCCGTGCGCCTGGCGAACATGATCGCCGCCCGCCAACAGGCCGTGCGGGCGACTCCCCCGCTGCCGGCGGCGGCGCGGCAGCGACGTTGGAGCACAGTATTGATCAGGGCGACCGTTGTCGCTGTGTTCTCCAGCTTGCTGCTGGGAGGCGTCGTCTTCGCCGCACGCGACAGCTTGCCCGACAGCCCGCTCTACCCCGTGAAGCGCACCGTCGAGCAGGTTCAGGTAGCCGTGACGCCAAACGACACGCGCAAGGCGCGCGTCTTTGTCCAACTGATGGACCAGCGAGCACTCGAGGCCGCAGCCATGGTCAGGCGCGGCGACTTTCAGCGCACGCGCGAGACTGCGCTGCGCTATGAGCGCATTCTACGTGACGTGGAAGCCGTCGCTGTGCGCGTGCCCGCCAATCGGCCCGAGGGTCAGGTATTCCTGGTCTACATGAGAGAGCACTTGTTGGCTCAGCAAGCGATCCTGCAACGAGTGACGGACAACGCTCCCGAGCGTTCCCGCCTGCTCTTGCGCCCGACCATCCAGCGCATTCAGGGTTCTATCGACCGCATTAGCGGCCAACTGGAGAAACGATGAAAACACAGCCCACGCATGCCAGGCATGCGTGGGCTGTGTCAGCACCGAGTGAAAGTATAGTCTAACGACGAACACTCATTTCATCGCATAGCAGCGTACGTCGATGTACGTAAACTGCGCCTGGCAGCGGCGCACAGTGTTGCGCTCGAACCACGCCGGAATCAGACCGTCCGGGTCCCAGAAATCTTGCTCCGATAGAAATAGCCACACGGTCGAACTCCCCGCCGTCAACCCGCGCATCTTCTCATCAACCTGGGCCGCAGTCATCCCCCGCGTATAGGGCGGCTCCGCGCTGCGCACGGGCTGTGGATGATAGTAAGCGAACCCTCGCTGCACGTATGGCATCAGAAAGATGATCAGATCATCGGCAGCGGCGCGCTCGGTGACGTAGCGCGTCGCGGCGCGGAAGTCGGCCTTGTCCACATCGTGTGTCTGCGCCCAGACGAACGGCAACGACACCCCCGACACCACAAGCGCCAGCCCCAGCGCAACCCACGCGCCCAACATTCTATCTCGAGCGGGTCTGATCGCCGCCTCAGCAGGAAGCCTGGCCGGGGCAACAGAGGCAGCGACCTCTTCTTGCCGTCCCACGCGCACAGCAACCACACGCTTCAGCCGCGCCGCCCGGTGCACAGGCATGCTTGCCCGAGACGCCGGCGCATGGCCAGCGCCCGTCAGCGCCTGCTCACATACGCGCGCGATCGCGACAATCCCCGCAGCGATCAGCAAGTAAAACGCCGGCAGCGTAATGATGAGGTATCTGTCCGTGAAGGTCGGCCTGCGCAGCGACACCAGCCAGATGGCCAGCAACGGCGCAAGCAGATACAGGACCAACAGCAGCACCCCACGCGCCTGCGGCCACTCGCATGCGGTCTCGTGTGTCCCGTCGTGCTTCACCGTCAGAACAAGCGGCGCACAGCCTGCCACAAACAGAAGCACAAACACGATGGCCGGCCACAACCCGGCTGCTGGCCGCAGTCCCATGCTGAAATTGTACAACAGAATTGTCGCCATCTCGCCCAGGCCATAGCGGAAATAGCCGGTCTCAACAGGGGTCAACGCCGCAGGCAGCAGCCAGCGCGCGACCGGCAGAGCAGCCAGGGTGAGAGCGAGCGTAACGACGAGGACCGGGGTAAGGCGCGGCCGGCGACGGAGCAGAAGAGGCGTCCACGTAGCAGCAACGAGAACCATCATCGTGGCGAACAGGTGTACATAGAGGAAGACGCCCATCAGCCCCGCCCACGCCAGCCAAAGCCAGCGTGCCCCGCCGCGCAGCGCACGCAACAGGAGCAGCAGGCTGAGCGGGGCAAGAAACGAGATCACGGCATACATCTTCGCCTCTTGCCCGTACCAGACGTGGTATGGCGAGACAGCCAACAAACAAGCGCCAATGACGCCGACGCTGCGCCCGACCACCTCTCGCCCCAGATGATACGTAGCCAGAACTGCCAACACGCCAAAGACAACCGAGGGGAAGCGAATGGCAAACTCGCTACGCCCGAACAGGTCAATCCAAAAGTGCAAGCCCAGAAAATAGAGTGAACCGTTCTCGCCGACGGTGGCAAATGTCGCAAGGATCGCACCCACCTCGCGCGTGGCGAAGATGACCGCGTCCACTTCGTCGCGCCACAGGCTCTGGTAGTCCAGCCGATAGACGCGCAAAAGAAAGGCGAGCAGAGCCAGGCCTGACAGAATGAGCAGCCGGCTGCGACCCTCTCGCCACGAAGGAGAAGGATCAGATGAGTATGACGAGTGCATAGGCGTGCGATCGGGAGATGCGCTCACGGAGAAACCGCACTGCAGAAGTGTATTTTGCAGAGACTCCATGGCAGACCACCTGGGTCTGCCATGGAGTCGACGCACTGCAAGGCCGATAGTCTACGGGCCAAACGAGATAAGCAGCTTGTACGGCTTGATCGGATCATACACCGGGCCAGCGCCCTGAACGAGAGTGAAGTATAGGCCAGGCGCAGTGATGGTCTTGGTGATGTACTCCGGCGTCTGCCCACCGTTGAACGACGCATCCATCTCTTGCCGCGCCGGGTTGTAGAGGTAGACATCATAATCCGCCGGCAGGTTCGTCAGCGAGACATAGAGTGTGCCAGAGGTCGGCACGTTGAACTTGAAGAAATCGCGGTCCAGCGAATATGAGATGTACGAGACAACCGGATTGTCGGAGCTGACCAAACCAGCCTGATCAAACGAGTTGTTCGGCTCATACGTGTCAAACGGCGTCGGCGATGGCGTCGGCGTCGCTGTCGCAGTGGATGTCGCGCTGGGCGTCGGCGTCGGCGAGGCAGGCTGCCACGGCGACCATGTAAATGTACGGCTCACCTCGATCAGGTAACCACGATCGGGCGCCAGCCCGAATGAGGCGATACCCGTCCCCGCTGCATCGTACCACTCCCAGAAGCCGGTGGTGTCGCGCATACGATACAGGCGGACGAACGTCCCTGCACCACCCATGTTGTCCACCTCGGTACGCAACTGCGCAGCCGTCTTCGCTCCACCCGGCATATAGGGGATGGTGATGGACGTCTTCTGCGACTGGTTCAGGTTGAGCGGAACAGGCGCAACCAACGGATAGCCCGTCATTTCCCAGTACATGCGTTGCGTGCCGGTGATACTCAGGAAGTAGCCTGTACCCATAGCGATGTTGCCGGCATAGGGGCGGATACCGCTCCCATCCCAGGCCGATACTTGCGCCACACCGCCACCCTGGACATTGATTTGCGCGCTGATGTCGGTCTGCAGCGACGTCGCCGTGAACTGGTTGACGGGTGACAACGGCAAGCCGACGAAATTCCACCCGGGATCAAGCGCAACGCGCGCGGTGGTTGCTCCCGGCAACGGAGGCGTTGGCGTCGCCGGACGTGGCGTGCCCGTCACGCTGGCAGTCGGCGTGGCTGTAGGGGTGCGCGTGCCGAGCGCCGTGACGCCCTTGTTGGTCCGCTGGAAGGTATACTCCCACTCCACATAGCCGGTCAGTCCCGGCACATCGGTGTTGATCGAGACGGGTTGGGTAGTTGCGTCGCCATCGACGACATCGAGTGTGAACTGGCCACGGCCGATGAAGAAGTCGAAACGACCGTTGTCAACATCGATTGTCGGACGCGGGCGGATCGCCTGGCCTGCCGGGCAGCACCACGAGAGGCGCTCCTGCAGCCCTGAGATCAAGATGCCGTTCAGGTCAACAACCATACCTGTGATGTGAAAGTTGTCGTTGCCGGTCTCCTGCCGCACAGTGGGTCCGGCAGCGTAAATCACCTGGTAGTTGTAGGCTGGCGTCGGCGTCGCTGTCGGCAGCGCTGTGGATGTCGGCAATGGGACAGGCGTCGGCGGCGTGTAGGGCGGCAATGTCGGCATCGCAGAAGGGAATGGGACGATAACCGATGTTGGCGTCGCCCCGCTGATGACGGGGTAACTGGTCGGCGTGGCGAATCCTGAGAAAGGCTGCGTGGGCATAGCAACAGGGGT
Source organism: uncultured Ktedonobacterales bacterium (assembly GCA_964402955.1). Taxonomy (GTDB): domain Bacteria; phylum Chloroflexota; class DTOL01; order DTOL01; family DAOUCN01; genus CAYOEZ01. Next base: position 5,046 of record CAYOEZ010000032.1, read on the forward strand.
CTGTTGCGTCACGGCAGTCGGCAGTTGTTCAGTGGGACGCTGCACGGTTGCCGTTGCACGTCCCGCCACAGCAGTCGCCGTGCGCGTCGGCACAGGCGTCGCCGTCGGTGCATATGCGTAGGTGGGCGGACGCATGGTGGGGAATGACATACCCAGGCCGGCAGATGCCATAGCCGCCGGACGGCCCCACAGATCAGCCGTGGTAATGACCAACTGCCCGCTTCCCTGCTGGGAGAGAACAGCGATGTACAGACCATCCTCACGCAGGTCGATGCGTTCCTTGGTAGCCTGCGCCAGTTCCGAGATCAACCTGTTCTCGGGATACTCCGGATAGAGGCCAAGCTTGCCGACCTCCATCTCCTCGCGCAGCAAGTCGACACGCGCCTGCGCTGCATCAACCGGATCGGGCAGGTTCACTGCCATCTCACGCCGCAGCAGGAAGTAATTGGCAAACGCCTGTCGCAAGTTGGCATTGGTCTGCGCCAGACTCTTTTCCCAGGATGGGGAGAGGGTAATGCCAAATCCCTTCTGGGAAACACGGGAGCGTAGGACGAGCCAATCGGCACGCGACTTGGCCAGTGCTGCTTTGACGTCCGTCGTTGGCGCCTGGCCCAGGCGATTCTCGAGCACCAGTGAGCGCAGGTCATCTTCAGCACGCAATGCGTCTTCCAGGTTGCGCCTGGCCTCTTCGATCTGGCCGGTGTTCTTGCTGCCAAGCGAGTTGATAAGCCGCTGTGCGGCGCGCATGCGCCAGGCAGTGGCTGCCTTCACGTCGTCGCCAAGGGGCGCTTGAGGCAACTGCACGTCAGCCGGGCTGGCAAACGAGGCAAAGCTCGCCGGCAGGCTGGTCTGAGCGCGCGTGCTCTCGTCCGACTTGCGGTCGAGCCCCAGGCTTTTGTACTCTGTTGCCAGATTGCTCAGGATGAAACGGCGATGCGGCTCATCGACAAACGGGCTGTAGCGAGCAATTGTGTAGGCGAAATCGAGATTGCGCTCGGCGTCAGCGCGATCACCGATGACGGCCAGATCCTTGCCCAGCGTCAGATGAGCGCCTGCTTTGGCCGAGTCGAATGGCAAGGAACTGAGAAGTAGAATGGATGTTGCCTGGCTGTAGCAGAAACGGGCGCGTTCCTTCTGTTTGGCTTCAGCAAACTTCTGACCCAGGGCGATGTAGTAGGTCGCCCGCTCCTGATCAGTGAGGATCGTGCTCAGTGACAGCGTCGCAAACGCCGTCTCCAGCTTGTTTTCTTCGAGGGCTTGATCGAGCACAAGCGTATCGGCCTCGCCGGCAAGGCTGCGCAGCGCCAGCGCGGGCGCGATGTTGTCGGGACTGAGGCGGATGGTGGCTGACGAACTGCCCCGTCGCGTGACCAGGAGCACCCCCGCGGCAATCAGGCCCACAGCAAGCACAACGACAAGGCCGCTCATGACGGCAATTGCCAACCGGTCGCGTGGTATGGAGGGACGCTGTATGACTGGACGTCGCAAATTCATCATTTTCTACCTCGCTCAGCCTCTGGATGCGCTTATTATAGCACAGGCGCGCGTCTATCGCAACGAAAAGCCTGCGCCCCTTAGCGCAGGCGTGACCGCAGACGCTGTACGAGTCGTCCTGCGGAGCGTACAGGCCCGGTGAGTTTCCAAGAACGAGACGACTTGATGACGCGCAGCTCGTTCTCCAGGTCGGCGACGCGGGTCATGGCGCGGCCAAGCTCTCTGGCATGCTTGTATGCGTCGGGGGGCGTCTGGGCGTACTCCATGCGCTCCCTGAAGACGCGCACCAGCTCAGGCACGTTTCCCTTCTTCTCCAGCGATGCCACGAGCCTTCCCCTCATCCACTCCGGCACAGTAGCCCAGCCGATGCTGTCGCGCACAGCCTCGGCCAGCTTCGAGTCAGCGGGGTGGCGCTCCAACTCGAGCAACAGCTCCGGCCAGAAATAGCCGGAGTCGCCAAAGGCAAGGTAGCGCACGCGTTGCAGATCGAGCGGCCTGCCAAATGTCCGGCAGCGCGCGAGGCCGCCGCCAAGGTGCAATGCGATCATGGTACGCACACATTTCTCGCAGCGACCGCAGTTGAACGCCATCTGGGTATTCTGCCAGCAGACACGCAGCCAGCGCATGGCCGTGTCTGAGCCTGCAAGCAGAGTCGTCTTGTCTATGCGCATGCAATCCAGTCCATCCTGGATCGCCTCCGCATCGCCAAAGCTGTACACCGGCTCTGTGCCGGCGGGCCTGATCCGTCCGAAGTAGTCGTAGTTCTCTGCGACATAGGCTCGCTTGAACTGTGCGCTCAGGGCACAGACCATGGCGAACTGCGCCACCATCGCCGAGTGGTGATTCCAGCGCTCAAAACGATCCACGCACGAGCGGTAGTTGGTCTCAATCTCGATCAGCGGCTTGCCCAACTCGGCAGCAGCCTGGCGCATCGCGCGCACGTTTCTGGCGCGCACGTCCACGTTTTCGAGCAGGGTGTCAAATCCGTGCACAAAGACACAGTGGGTGATCTCCTCGCGGTGTTGCAGCAGTGTGTAGAACGAGTCTACCCCGCCCGAGAAGAACAAGAAAACGCCGCGTTGATCCGGCTGGCTCGTCGCTGAGAGCGCCGGCCGCTGGTCAGCAAGCGGACCGACGGTAGCATGCTGCAGCCACTGGAAAGGAGCGAGGAAAAGGCGCTGCAGCCTTTCCTGGGCCGCGATGAACTCAGGCGAGAGCGGCGCCGCGGCATTGAGCGACATGCCCAGCTTCATGGCTGGCAGAAGCATGGACAGTACGAAGGGAGCGATCGAAAGCGATAGCGGTCCGCGTGAGGCGCGGAAATATAGCTCGATGTGCTGATCGCCCACCTTGATAGGGGCAGCAACCGCCGGCCAGCCGCGCTCAGTGAATGATCGTGGGGCGCCAACAGTGATACCAGGCATAGCAGTGCTCTCCTGAGAACGCCACTAATCTCGCCTGTCGGGTGTGCGTGCCGTGCCTGAGGCAGGCGGAATGAACGAGGCGACCGTCTGCCTCTACATACTTATGAGACGAAGGATGGCGGCGCTTGTTATGCCTAACGCATGCAATCGTCTTGAGATACCGTCAGTTGCGTTTGCACAGACGGCGGTATATAATGCAGGAAAGACGGCGATTCCCTACACCCTAAGGGTCTCGGAGACCCTTAGGGTGTAAGCGACAGCACCCCGCAATTCCTTGTGGATGAGCCTCTGCGCTCCGTGGGTCTCAGAGACCCTTAGGGTATAAGGAGTAGGGTGCAAGAAACGGCACATCACTTTCTGGAGGCATGTGCATGACCAGCCCACCTCCTCTGCAAGCCGGCACATACTACCATATCTTCAACCGTGGAACAAACCGGGAGAACGTCTTCCTGGAAGAGCGCAACTACCGCTACTTCCTTGAACTGTACGGGAGGCACGTTGCGCCAACAGTAGACACATTCGCCTACTGTCTGCTCAAGAATCATTTCCATCTGCTAATTCGCACTTGCGCTGAAGAAGACACGACGATACCGGCCCCGGTGAGCAGGCATGCAGCGAACTGCACTCCCAGTCAGGCTTTTTGCAACCTATTGAACGCATATGCCAAGGCGATTAACAAAGGCTATGCGCGCACCGGCAGCCTGTTTCAGCATCCATTTGGCCGTGTGATCGTGCAGTCACAGGCGCACCTCACACAACTGGTGCGCTATGTCCATCTGAATCCACAAAAGCATGGCCTCATCGACGACTACCGAATGTGGCAGTATTCATCGTACCGAACAATGGCGTCAAACCTGCCCACCAAGCTGCGCCGCGACGATGTGCTCGGCTGGTTTGACGGCATGGATGGTTTCCTGTCGAAACATGAAATTGATGCTATCCCTGACCCAGGCTTTGTATCCGTCGTTCAGGGTGACGAATAGACGGTCTATTTCTATACTTCCTTTACACCCTAAGGGTCTCCGAGACCCTTAGGGTGTAGATAGAGACAGCCATAGCGAGGCAAACCATGAAATTCACCGATGGTTACTGGCACATGCGTGAGGGAGTCACACCCCACTGGCCCGCCCACGTTCACGACGTTGAGGTCGAGCCCGATGCGCTCACGGTCTACGCCCCCACCAAACGCTTGACTAACCGCGCCGACACGCTCAACCAGGCGCTGCTCACCATTCGCCTCTCATCACCCATGCCCAACGCCATCCGCGTGCAAATGTGGCATCACAAGGGGCAACGCCAGCGCCTGCCCGCCTTCGAGCTGCACACGCAGCCTGCGCCGGTGCAGATTCACGACGATGACACGGCTGCAAGCCTCAGCAGCGGGCGCATCACCGTGCGCGTACCCAAGATGGGCGATTTCCGCATCGACTTCATGGACGGCGAGCGCGTCATCACCAACAGCGGCTGGCGCGCTCTTGCCAGCGTCGACGCGCCTGACGGCCGCTATGCCATCGAACAGCTTTCACTTGGCGTGGGCGAGTGCGTCTACGGCCTGGGCGAACGTTTCACTCCTTTCGTCAAGAACGGCCAGGTCGTGGACCTGTGGCACGAGGACGGCGGCACGAGCAGCGAACAGGCCTATAAGAACATCCCCTTCTATATCACCAACCGCGGCTACGGCGTCTTCGTCAATCACCCCGAGCGCGTGTCATATGAGGTCGCCTCTGAGAAGGTCGAGCGCGTGCAATTCAGTGTCCCCGGCGACTATCTCGATTATGTCGTTATCTACGGGCCTGCCCCAAAGGACGTTTTGGCGGGCTACACCGCGCTGACCGGGCGCCCTGCCCTGCCGCCGGCCTGGACATTCGGGCTGTGGCTCACCACCTCATTCACGACCGACTACGACGAAAAGACCGTGACGAGCTTCGTGCAGGGCATGGCCGATCGCAACCTGCCGCTGCACGTCTTCCACTTCGATTGCTTCTGGATGAAGGAGTTCCAGTGGTGCGACTTCGAGTGGGAGAAGCGTGTCTTTCCCGACCCGCGCGGCATGCTGGCGCGGCTCAAGGAGCGCGGCCTGCGCATCTGCGTCTGGATCAACCCGTATATCGCGCAGCGTTCGGCGCTCTTCGATGAGGGCATGGCGCATGGTTATCTGCTCAAGCGGCCCAATGGCGACGTGTGGCAGTGGGATCGCTGGCAAGCGGGCATGGGATTGGTCGACTTCACCAATCCTGACGCCTGCCGCTGGTATGCCGATAAGCTGGGCGCTCTGGTCGACATGGGCGTCGACTGCTTCAAGACCGACTTCGGCGAGCGCATCCCGACGGACGTCGTTTACTTCGACCGCTCTGACCCGCTCAAGATGCACAACTACTACACGCATCTCTATAACCAGACCGTGTTCGAGTTGCTCGAGAAGAAGCTGGGCAAGGGCCAAGCAGCGGTGTTCGCCCGCTCGGCCACGGCCGGAGGCCAGCAGTTCCCCATCCACTGGGGCGGCGATTCCACGGCCACCTTCGAGTCGATGGCCGAAAGCCTGCGCGGTGGGCTGTCGCTGTGCTTGTCCGGCTTCGGCTTCTGGAGCCACGATATGGGTGGCTTCGAGCAGACGGCATCAGCCGCCGTCTACAAGCGATGGTGCGCCTTTGGCCTACTTTCCTCGCACAGCCGCCTGCATGGCAGCAGCTCCTACCGCGTACCGTGGCTGTTTGACGATGAGGCAGTGGACGTTTTGCGCCACTTCACCATGCTCAAGTGCCGGCTGATGCCCTACATCTTCAACACCGCTCGCCAGGCCCACGAGGCAGGCGTGCCTACCATGCGCGCCATGATGCTCGAGTTCCCCGCCGACCCGGCCTGCGACAACCTTGATCGGCAGTACATGCTCGGAGATTCCCTGCTGGTGGCGCCCGTTTTGTCCGCCGATGGCGTGGTCGACTACTATCTGCCCGAGGGACGCTGGACGCACATCCTCAGCGGCCACGTGGTCGAGGGCGGGCGCTGGCAGCGCGAGACGCACGGTTACCTCAGCCTGCCGCTCATGGCCCGGCCCAACTCCGTGCTGGCGATGGGCGCCAACGAGCAGCGGCCCGACTATGATTTCGCCGACGGCGTGACCTTCCAGGTCTTCGCGTTGGACGATGGCGCAACCGCGACAACCAGCGTGCCGGCCATGACGGGCGACGGGCGCATGTCGTTACAGTTCAGCGCAGCGGGCAGCGCATCACTGTGCAAACGCAGGGAGCAAGCAAGCACTGGTCAGTCTTGCTGCGCAATGTCACAAACGTTCAAGCGGTGACGCATGGCACAGCCAAAGCAACCGCAATGGGCGCTCTGCTCACGCCGGTCACGGGCGCACAGGACATGACCATCGAGCTGTCGCCTGCAGGCGCCTGAGAGAAAAGGATTCATCGCTATGAAGACCAAGGCTGAGATCGTCGCCAACTGGCTGCCGCGCTACTCGGGCACGCCGCTCGAAGAGTTTGGCAAATACATACTGCTCACGAATTTCGCTAACTACTTGCACATGTTTGCCGACTGGAACAACGTGCCCGTGCGTGGCGAAGACAAGCCCATGCCCAACGCCACCGCCCAGGGCATCACGCTGATCAACTTCGGCATGGGCAGCGCCAATGCCGCCACCGTCATGGATCTGCTTGGCGCCGTGCAGCCCAAGGCCTGCCTGTTTCTGGGCAAATGCGGCGGGCTGAAGCAGAAAAGCCAGATCGGCGACCTCATCCTGCCCATCGCTGCCATCCGCGGCGAGGGCACGTCGAACGACTACTTCCCGCCGGAGGTGCCGGCCTTGCCTGCCTTCAATCTGCAAAAGGCTGTTTCCACCACCATCCGCAATTACTGCCGCGACTATTGGACAGGAACGGTGTACACGACCAACCGCCGCGTCTGGGAGCATGACGAGCAGTTCAAAGAGCATCTGCGCGTCATTCGCGCCATGGCCATCGATATGGAGACAGCCACCATCTTCATCACCGGCTTCTACAACTCCATTCCGTCAGGCGCGCTGCTGCTCGTCTCCGACCAGCCGATGATCCCTGAAGGCATCAAAACCGCCGAGAGTGACCAGAAAGTCACACAGGATTTCGCCGAGATGCATCTGCGCATCGGCATCGATTCGCTCAGCGAGATCATCCATAGCGGGCTGACGGTGAAACACCTCCACTTCTAACAACCATGGGGCCATGCCAATGCGTGTTCTGATGTTGTCCAAAGCATTAGTCGTCGGCGCATACCAGCGCAAGCTGGAGGAAATGGCGCGCCTGCCGGGCATCGAGCTGACCGTCGTCGTGCCTCCCTACTGGCAAGAGGGCGGTCAGCGCACACCCTTGCAGCGCGCTCACTGCAACGGCTATGAGCTTGTCGTCTGCGACATGGCCCTCAACGGCCATTTTCACGTGCACTACTATCCCGGCCTCGGCGAGATTGTGCGCCGCGTGCGGCCGGACATCTTCCATATCGACGAAGAGCCCTACAACCTGGCAACCATGCAAGCGATGCGTCTGGGCCGCGCCGCCGCGGCGCGCTGCATCTTCTTTACCTGGCAGAATCTCTTTCATGCACAACCCTGGAACCTTGTCGAGCGTTACAACCTGGCCAGCGCCACTGGCGCCATTGCCGGCAATGAGGAGGCCGCGCAGATTCTGCGCCGCAAGGGATTCCGCCAGCCGCTCACCGTGATCCCGCAGTTTGGCGTCGATCCGGACATCTATCAGCCCATGCCCGGCGTCAGGGCGGCACGCCAGGCGCTGCTGCCGGGTGTCACGAGCAGCACATTCGTCATCGGCTACGTGGGCCGCCTCGTCGAGCAGAAGGGCTTGAGTGTCTTGCTCAGCCACAGCGCTCTTGGCGGTCTGAGCGGTGACTGGCGGCTGGTGCTCATCGGCGGCGGCGACATGCAGCCGCAGATCGAAGCACAGGCTGCTGCGCTGGGCTTCGCTGAGCGCGTGGATATCATCCCCTCTGTCCCGTCCACCGACGTGCCGCGCTGGCTCAACACGCTCGACTGCCTGGTTCTCCCTTCCCTCACCCGCCCCAACTGGAAGGAGCAGTTTGGCCGCGTGCTCGTCGAGGCCATGGCCTGCCAGGTCCCCGTCGTCGGCTCGGACTCTGGCGAGATACCGAACGTCATCGGCGAGGCTGGCTTGATCACACCCGAAGGATACGCAGAGGAACTTGGTGCACAGCTTGTGCGTCTACAGGACGATCCCGGTCTGCGCCGGCGTCTGGGCGAGCTAGGCCGCGCCCGCGTCCTGGCCCACTACACGCAGGCCAGTGTCGCCCGGTCTACCTGCGCCTTCTATGAAGAAGTGCTCCGCTAACGATGTGTCAGTATCCAGAGAGAGATGCCGCTCGTTTATATGAGCGACACGAACAAAACAGGAGGTATCCATGGTACCTCGTCTCTCTGGACCGTCGGCCAGCCCGATCGTCACCGTATGCGTGCTCGTCATCTTTGTGCTTGCAGCGCCCGGCGTTGCCTCCCCGTGGACTCAACCGGCTGCACGTGTGCCCGGCCTGAACAACGACGACACGCCGACCGCCACCCCGGTCGCTGCTATCTACTTGCCGTGGATCGCCAGCGACTTCGTTGGCCTACCCACCGCCACACCCACAGCGACGCCAACAGCCACGCCGACCCTGACGCCCACCCCAACGCAGACGCCATCGCCGACGCCCACTCTGCCCGCGGCCTGCCCGCTTCCCGTTCAGATTGATCCGGCCATAGCCATCACCGTTACGCCCAACCGCAACTCAGCCATGGATCAGATCGTGGGCAAGGCGCCGTTCACCGTCAACCTGTCGGCCAGCGCCACAGGCGGCGTCGCCCCCTACACCTACTGCTGGGACATCGAGCCGGACGGCCACCAGGACGCCAGCGGCGCAAGCGCCACGTTCACACTGGCACGCGCCGGCATCTTCAACCCACTGGTCATCGTCATCGACGCCGAGGGGCATGGCCAGTACATCGGCCCGCCGCCCATCGGATCGGCGCCGGCCACGGGAGGCAAGCCATGATCACGCGACGACAGTTCATCGGCCTGGGCGCTCGCACAGTGGCCGCTGCTGCAACCACGTACGCCGCGTCCAAACTGGCGCAGCGCAACCTGTGGCTGCCGGCACGGCCAGCCGTCGCAGGCCGTTTGGAGTACACGGTCACCAATCTGAGCGATGGCGTCACGTCAGCGCCGATCTCGGTCCTCCTGCAGCCCCTGGGCGCGGCCGTCGCCCAGGCAACGCCCACGCCGTTCAGCGCGCCTGCCGTCGCGCATGCCCAGGTGCAAACCGCCATCTATGGCCAAACGCCGATCGCCAGCCTGACGAGTGCAGCAAAAGCGAAGGGCTTCCGCCTGACAGTGCAGCGAGCGGAGAATATTGACGGAGCGGAGTTTTCCTGGGACTTTGGCGCGGGTGCGAAGCGGAGCGGAGTCTCCGTCGAGATCACCCCAGATAGCGCAGGCGGCATCGCGGGAGCGCTCACGGTGCGTGACAGCCGCGGCCAGCAGTTGGCCGAGATTCCGCTGCTGCGCCTCGTCGCCTACGACACGCCGTCGCTGCTGACGACCGGCCTGCCTCATATCGGCGTGCAGGGCCATATCAACTTCGATCTACCGGCAGCGGAAGGCGGCATCACGACCATGCCCGGTGTCGTCAAAGCTCTTGCGCGGGTCAAAGAGATGGGCATGGACCTGGTACGCACCGACTGGGTGTGGGAGAAGATGGAGACAGCGCATGGGGTGATCGGCTGGAACAACTATCACTTCGAAGACGTCCTACACCTGCTGGCCAACACTGGCCTGGGCAGCATTGCCATCATCAAGGGCACGCCGCTCTGGTGCTCATCGGCGCCCCACCTGCCCTTTCCTGGCTTCTGGAACGTGGCGCCCAGCGATGCGCGCCTCTACGGCGAGTTCGTCTACAAGTTCGTCGAGCACTTCGGTTCTGTGATCAAGATGATCGAGATCTATCAGGAGCCAAATGTCAGCCTCTACTGGAACTTCGACGCGGCGGGCCTGGCCGCCTGCCAGCGCGAGGGATTTCTGCACGCCAAGTATGCCAATCCGGACATTACGGTTGGTCTCACCGGCCTGGTGGGCGTGCCTGAGCGCGCCGTGCTGGGCAGCGACGGCTACTGGCACTACGGACCAGTGCTCTTTGAGCCACCGGAGAACTTCCTGACCCGCCTCTACCAGGCAACGGGCGGCCGCGCCTGGTGGGATACGGTCGGCCTGCACACCTACCCCGACATGGACCTGTTCAACGCCGCGACCGGTTTCGACCTGTCGCGCTCCGTCGCTTTCATCAACAGCATCAAGGCGACGATGCAGGCGCACGGTGACAGCACACCGCTCTGCGTCACCGAGATCGGCGCGTCGACGCCACGCGACCACCCGTCGCCGCAGCTCGTCGCCCAATTCCTGGGCCAGTTGATCGATACCATCCGTCAGAACACCTATGCACCGCTGCTCGTCTGGTACCGCCTCAACGAAGGCCCCAACTGGGCCAGCCCCGACGATCGCCGCGGCCTGGCGACCTATGACCTCGAGCGCCTGACGCCGGTGGGGCAGACGATGAAGACGTATATCCAGCAGCACTGAACAGGGTAGTGGGTAGTGGGTAGAACCGATGGCGGCGGTTCTGCACTCTTTACCCACTACCCTCTCCCCTCTACCCTGTGTTACAGCCACCCCTCCAGCTTCGCCAGCAGCTTCGTATACTCCACGAAGTTGGGCCAGGAAATGTCCGGAGGGACGCCGTGGTCGCAGCCGGGGATGAAGCCGCCATCTACCAGCAGCGGCGGCACCACGCGTAGCACCTCGTCCCGCATGTCGTCGCCGCCGCGGGCCAGGGCGCGCTTGTCGATGCCCCCGCGGTACGAGATGTGCTTGCCGAACTGCTTGCGGAAGGCCACGATGTCGTTGCCCGCGGCTACCTCCATCGGCTCGCACATGTCGATCCCCGCCTCGATCCACAGCGGAATGAGCTCGCCGATGAAGCCGTCGGAGTCCATCGAGACGATCGTGTTGCCGTTGCGTTTGATCATGTCCGCCCACATCTTCCAGGTCGGCAACAGGAAGCGGCGCGTCATCGCCGGCGAGATCATAGAGTGCGCCTTGTACGCCATATCTTCCGCAATCACCACATCATCCACGTCCACCTTCTGCAAGACCGGCTCCAGGGTGCGCACAATGAAGTCTCTCCAGACGTCAATCATGTCTTGCACCAACTTTGGATCTTCAACCATCATCATGCACAGGTTTTCCATGCCGCACCACTCGCGCAACTGCCAGAAGGGGCCGTTGACGCTGATACGCAGCACATGGTCGCGCTGGCGCAACTGGCGGCAACGCTCGTCGAAATCAAGCGGGAAGCGTGCGGCGCCCTTGGGATCGTAGCGCCACCTGATCTTGTTGTCCCAGTCCTCACGCTCCTGCACAGGAAAACGGTGCCACTTGCGGGTCACGAAATCCCTGGCCTGGCGAATATAGGTGTAGTCGAACTCGTCAGAGATCTCAGTGATGGCGCCCATCCAGTCCTGAACGATGTAGTGCCCGTCTTTGTGCTCGAGCACTTTCTCCTCGAACGTAGGGATCATCTTGAACGAAACGCCCAGATCCACCTTCACCTTCGGCGGCTGCCAGGGCACACCCACGGTCTTCATCAGATAGCCGTACCAGTCGACGCCTTCGGGCAGCCCCTGCGTGTGCCACACCTCCAATGTGGATTCGCGCGGCCCCCCCGGATTGAGAGGAATCTTGTCCGCCTTGCCGAAGCGTGCAACAGCGTGAAAGCGTTGGCGATCGTTCATCACATGCTCCTCTATCAAGAATCGGACGCCCGCCAGGCCCAGGCGCCTGCCAAACTGCTCACGGGTATGGTGTGGACGTAGGGGCGCTGCTTGCTGCGCCCATCTGTGTTGTCTCAATAGTGTGTCTGGCGCAGCAAGCAGCGCCCCTACGTCGTAAACATCTATCAGGAGACAACGGTGAGCAGTTAAGAGCCTGCGGGCGTCTGCCTTGCGTGCAGGGCTATTTTCGTCTTCTACCGGCAATGATCAGCGCCAAAACCAATACCACGAGCAAGCCTGCCAGCCCAACTTGCAACAAGCTCAACGCCGACGCAGCCGTGTTCGCCTGAGGCGCGGGCGTCGGCGCAGGCGCTGCGGCCAGAACAGGCGCGGCTGCCGCCGTGGGCGCGGGCGCTGGTGCAGGCGGCGTCGCGCTAGACTCCAGCTCCTGTAGGACGACCGCCGGCATCGTTGCCGTTGGCGCAGGCGGTATAGCGGCCAGCGCCACGCCGGTTGGCGCAGGGGAAGCGGCAACAGCCGGGGCGGGAGCGGCAGCCGCAGCAGGCGCTAGCGTCGGCGCTGCCGGAGCAAGAGGCGCAGGCTGAGTGACATCGGCAGCCGGCGTGACGGCTGCTTTGGGCGCGGCCAGGGTAGATCGCTCCGCTGACGGCACCGTCGGCGCAGCGGCGCTGCCTGTCGGCCCGGAGTTGCTGGGAGCAGCAGCGGCCTGCGTGGGCAGTACTGCCGGCGCAGCTTCCCGCAATCCCGATGAATCCGCAGTCGCGGCGGAGAATGTGGGAGCAGGCGACATCGCCGGTTGATAGCCACGCAGGAGCACCTGACCAGCCATGCTCAACACCAGGGCAGCCATTGTCACAGCCGTCGCCAGACGCAGAAACGCAAGCTGAGGCGACGGCGATCGCCGCGGCTGAAATGACGGCTGCAAGACAAACGTGCGTGGCACAGCCACGGCCGGCAGCGACTGCAGCGTCTGCACCGTCGCCTGCAGCGAACGCAGATCGGCCGCGCACGCCGGGCACGAGCGCAGGTGTTCCTCCACTATTGCTTGCTCACGTGCATTCAATTGCTTATCCATGTAATCCGAGAGCAGCCCGGATACATGGCCATTGCCTTTGCCCATGCTAAGCATGCCTGCATACCTCTGTCCTACAGACGCAGCGCACGAGCAGAAAGTTCCCCCGCCATCTGAACATCGCCAGGACCGCCAGTTGTCTTTGCATCACGCGCTCAGCGTGGACGGCACGACGCCGCGTGAGCGCAGATAGTCGCGCAAGTACGTGCGGCCGCGGTTGAGACGCGACTTAACCGTACCCAGCTCACTCTTTGTCACCACCGCGATCTCATCGTAGGACAAACCGTGCACATCGGAGAGAATCACGACAACGCGCTGGTTTGCAGGCAGCAATTGCAGCCCGCGTTGCACTTCGGCCTGCATATCGACGCGCAAAGCATGATCCTCGGGAGACTCGAAGGCCGTGCTGGCCGGCCCCCCCGTATAGTCCTCGTCTGCCGCCAGGTCATCGAGCGACTCGGTTGGCCGGCGTTTCTTGCTGCGCAGGACGTCATAGCAGGCGTTGGTCACAATGCGCAGCATCCATACCTTGAATGATCCACCGCGCAACGAGCGCACCGACTGGAAGGCAGCGATGAACGCCTCCTGCGTGGCGTCAGCCGCGCCGTCAGGATCGCCCAGAATACGCAGGGCGACGTTGTACACCAGCTCCTGATGGGCCAGCACCAACTGATTGAAGGCAGAAACATTGCCCTTCTGGCTGCGGGCAATTAGCTCCCCTTCGTCCACACGTCCCTCGCATCAACGCTCGACTCTGGGCGTCTGTCAGGCAGAGCTGAGCAGACATTGCAAGATAAGGGCGCTCTTGAAAACCACAGAGGCACAGAGGACACAGAGTGAATCGTAACTGAGTACGCCCGCGTCCTACTGGCATCGGGAGGCGTCAGAGCAACCGGCCAAGAAACGTTCTCCGTGCTCTCTGTGCCTCTCTGTGGTAAGCACAACACACTATCTTGAATTGTCTGAGCAATTCGCGCCCCACTTGACAGACGCTGTTTTGTAGGATATACTACGTGTGTTCTGTAACAATGTGCCGAAGTGGCGGAACTGGCAGACGCGCTCGCCTCAAAAGCGAGTGGGCCACAAACCCGTGTCGGTTCAAATCCGACCTTCGGCACCAGACAGCTCTCCCGCTCCTCCCTGAGAGCATTATATCCTAAATCATGCGTAAAGGGAAGGTGATTCTGGTTAAGCTGCCATCGTCCTTCTTGATGTCCCGCCGCTCGGCAGGCGCATTGCAGCGCATCATACCTGTAGCGGTGGGCATTGTCTTGTCCGGCGTTCTGCTCGTTGGCTGCGCAGCGTTTGCTGCACCGACGCCGACGCCGACCCGCTTACCGAGGCCAACAAGCACGCCGACACCCGTCGATACAGCGACGCCGACGCCGCTGCCACCGACGCTGACACCAACATCAACACCGATACCACCAACGGCAACGCCACTGCCGCCAACAGCGACCATGACGCCGCTGCCGTCCCAGACGCCAACATCGCTCCCACCGACCCGTACCGCAACGCCGCGTCCGCCGACAGCCACGCCGCTGCCCAGCAACACACCAACACCGAGTGTGGATTTTCGCTTCACAAAGGCGCGCCTGCTCTCGATGCAGGAGAACGGAGGCTGCCGAGGCAATCACAACTTTTACATTCTCGTGCGCGACGCGGTCGGCAATCCGTTGGACGGAGTCACGGTGGAGGTCTTCTGGGATGGGGCGAATCCGCCGCTACGTGGCATCAGCGGCTCCAAGGGACCAGGGCGCATCGATCAACCAGTCCAGGGCGGTGACTTCCGGTTACGCGTCATCAACGACGCCGGTGCCGGCCGCCCTGTCACGAGTGAGACAAGCCGCCTGATGCGCACTGGCTTCTGGCCGCAGAGCGAGTGGGAAGAACTGAAACAGGCCGGTTATCCCATCAATGATCCATCGTTCTACTGCTACGGCCATTATTCCTGGGAAGTCGAGATCCAGCGTACCTGGTAGGCCGGGCGGCATTGCCCGACAGTCTGGATGGCAGATGATACGTCTGCCCGATCTGCTGCCACGGCTGGCGACGCAGTGTGTTGCCATGGGACAGCGTAGCCCGGCGATTTGTGCCCCACAACATGCGCCATCAATTGATGAACGATGAACACTCGGACGTGACACCGGACGCGCGTATCAGGAACGAAAGCCCGTCATGCGTCAGGCGCTAACCTAGAGGAGGAAACTTAGTGAGCGATTTATCAAAGGTCCCGTTCCTGGCAAATCTCGATGCCGCTGATCTCGAGACGCTCGCCCAACGCATGGAAAAGCGCACCTACGACGAGGGTGACCTCATCTATGCCGACGGCACAGCGGGCGAAGGCCTCTACTACATCGAATCTGGAACGGTCACAGTCCTCACCAACGTAAGCTGTGACAGTGAGATTATGGCCCACCTGCCGAAGGGAAGCACCTTCGGCGAGACAGCTCTCCTCAATGACCGGCCCCACACCACTGCCGTGCGGGCGGCCAGCGATTGCACAATCATGGTCCTCCCTCGCAGCGACTTTCAGGCTTTCCTGACCGAGCATCCTGTGGCAGGGCAGATTGTCACCCAGGCATTGACGCAGCGCCCAACCCGTGGCGCGCGCCAGCTCGTCGCCGAAGTGCTCAAGCCCATGCCACTCTTCGCCAGCATCAGCGACGACGCACTGCTCGCTATTGCCCGCAAGCTCCACCTCACCCAGGCCTGCGACAACAGCGTCATCTATAGCGACGGCCAGACGCCTGATGCTATGTATCTGGTCGAAAGCGGCGCAGCCACCCTGCTGACCAGCGAGGCAACCGGACGTGCGGTTGTCGCCGAAATCGACCGCTATGATTTCTTCGGTGAAGACGCCCTTCTGACCTATGAACCGCGCGAGATCGCCGCAATCGCCAGAGGAGCGACTGATCTGTGGGCGCTCAACCGGACGGACTTCGAAGCATTGGTCAACGTGCATCCGTCCGCAGTGCTGGCTGTGACACGATCCCTGGCTACCCGCTCTGAGCGATTCAATCGCCAACTCTTGGCCATCACAGAAAGCGCTCGTCCCGCCAGACCTGCCGCGCGGTCCGTCGTCATCCCCCGCCAGACCGTTGTTCGCCAGCCTCTCTTGTCGGGCCTGCGCGCCTGGCTGGGCGGCCTTTCGCTGAGCGGCAAGCTTCGCCTGGCGCTGATTGGTTTGCTTGTCGCCTGGCTGGCGCTTGTCACGTTGCCCTCGGTTATCGCCGGCGGCTTGCCGGGCGCAACACCAGCCCCGGCAGCAGACGTGCGCGGAGCATCCGCTCTGCAGCCCAGCTCGCGCGGCGGCGCCATTGTGCGCGGTCCCGATGCATCGAATAACGACGCTGTCGATGTTGCAGAAGCGCCGCTCGCCCGCATGTCCGATCTAGTGACGATCAAGCCGGCTGTTGTTGCGCCAACGGCTGCGCCAGCCGCGATTGCACAGGCAACGGCCCCGGCCCCCAGCACGAGTGCAGCCCCGGCGCAAACAATCAAATATATGATTGCTTCCGGCGACACGATCTCTGAGATCGCCGCTCGCTTCAAGGTGAGCACCGATGTCCTGGCCGAAGCCAACGGCATCACCAACCCGGCCCTGATTAACGTGGACCAGGTGCTGACCATCCCCGGCGGCGACGAACAGGTTCAGATTGCAGCCAAGCTTGCCGCTGCGCCCAGGCCCACGCCGGCGCCCGTCGCCGCTGCGCCCGTGGTTGTGGCAGCGGCAGCGCCGGCAGCAGCGCCTGCCGCCGCACCGGCCGGACTCCCCTTCACCTGGGACGGACGTCTCGACAAGTGGGGCATCCGTGTTGAGCCGGCAGCAGTTGCCGCCGGCCAGCCCTACTACCGTCTGGTCAAGGCCCTTTTCCGAGAACCCAACGAATCAGTCGGAGCGAATATGCCTGGCGGCGATCACAACATTTACATCGAGGTTGTTGACGAGAATGGCAAGCGATTGGTTGGCGCTAAGGCCATCATCCGTAATGGCGGCACGGCCAACTTGCTCATCGAAAACAAACCTTTCCCGGAATACGGCGCTAACTTCCCCATGTACGGCATGATGGGATCGTACACCGCCTTCGCTGACGGTCTACCAAGCGACCAGATTGTTGGCATGGGTCTGCCTATGAAAAATCACGTGTCCTACTTCCTGACATTCCAGCGCACAACCAGGTAGGTTTCTGGCGCACGACAATCGGTGGGGCGGGGAAGTTCCCCGCCCCTTGTTTTTTGCGCAGCCAATCCGTCTCGTGGGGAGCGCACTCATGATCAACGCAATTCTCTTTGACCTCGATGGCACGCTGATCGAGAACGACATGGACGTGTTCATGCCACCCTACTTGCGCGCCCTGGCCGCCAGAATCGCCGTCCTCGTGCCGCCTGAGGCATTCCTCAGTGCCCTGATGGCCGCCACGCGCGTCATGATGCGCCCGCACAGCGCCGCGCAGACGAATGAGGAGGTCTTCTGGTCCGATTTCTTGCCCCGTGTCGGCCGCGGCGCCAGCGAGCTTCAACCGGTCCTCGAAGCTTTCTACCGCGACGATTTCGGCAAACTCAGCCGCTACACATCACGCAAGCCTGCGGCCCGGTCGTTGATAGAGTCAGCCTTCGCCGCCGGTTACGCCGTCGCCATAGCCACCCAGCCGGTGTTCCCGTTGCTTGCCGTCCAGCACCGCCTGAACTGGGCCGGCGTCGGCGTTTTTCCCTATGCGCTTGTCACGAGCTATGAGAACATGCACAGCACCAAACCCGACCCGGCATATTATCAGGAGATATGCGAGCGCATCGGCCACGCTCCGGCAACCTGCCTCATGGCCGGCAACGACCCCGACGCGGACATTCGCCCTGCTGCCGCAGCCGGCCTGCGCACCTTCTGGCTGGCAGAGAAGGGCGAGGCAGCCATCGCCGGTCTTCCGGCCACATATAGCGGTGCTCTCGCCGATCTGCATGCGATGATTGAAAGCGGAACGCTACGACATAGTGCGTAGCGACAGGCCGCTCACGTAGGCCGGGCATTATGAAGATTGAGCAACTGCCTGACGCCAGGCTGAAGCCATGCGCTACAGAAACGAAGCCCTTCGGGCTGAATCGCGGCGGCGGGATAGCCCCGCAGGAGGCTTTGTCTATGTAGCACGGCGGCTTTAGCGCCGTGGGCCTGCGGCGGTTACGGAATCTAATAGTAAATGTTCATTGTGCCCGGCGCCCGGCTGAAGTTACTGGACGAGTCCCCAACCGCTTGCCTCCTGTCGCTAGATAGGCTATAATGCAAATGGTGCGGGGGCGGCTGGGTCCCGGTGGGCTCCCTGGTCTTCAAAATCAGTGTGGGGCGCGACGAGTGTCCCAGGTGGGTTCGACTCCCATGCGCTCCCGCCAAAACCTGCACACACCACAAACGGGCGTCCCGATATTCTGGGACGCCCGTCTGCATGTCTTCTGCACAGCATACGCGGCTGCTTTACAGTGGCAACCGCCCCTGTATCGCCATCGCACCGCCACGCGTCTCGCGCATGTGGGCTGTTGCATACTCGGCTGCGGGCGGAGCCGGCAGCGCCTCAGGCTCATCTTCAAAGCGGTCGAGCCGGCGCATCATCTCCGTCTTGTCGTTATTGCCTACCTTTGACTGCTGTACAGCCGCCCTCAGGATGGCAATCGAGCGATCGTAATTGGCCCGATCCACCGCATAGGGATGCCCATCCTTGCCTCCGTGCGCGAAGCTGAAGCGCGCCGGATCGCGCCAGCTTGGCTCAGCCCCGTAGATAAGCTCCCCCATGAGAGCGAGCGCACGCAGCGACGCCGGCCCCAGCCCCGCAATACCGAGCAGCTGCTCGAAGGTCTCCGGCTGGCGTTCATACGTGCTCAGCAGCACGCTGCTGAGCCGCGCCGGGTTGATATCGGCCAGCGAGACGTGGTGATGCGCGGGTAGAACCAGCGTTTTGAGCCGCGCCGCCTCTTGCAGCAGCGCCAACGGCTTCATGCGCGCCAGTTCGGTCGTCGCTCTGCGTGACGGCCCTGCTTCCTGCGCCACCAGGTTCAGCACCTCGCCGCCGCGATCCTCGCAACACACCGCAGCATGCGGCTCACAGCCAAAGTCCTTGACCCCCTCCCCCAGCCAGTGATAGCGGCGCGCATAGCGGTTGGCTGTGTTCATCCCCTGCTGCACGACGGCCCATTGCCCGGCAGGGGTGAAGAAGATGCAGTGGTGATAGAGCTGATAGCCATCCTGCACGGCGCTATTGTCCACCTTCGCCGCCATCTTGCTGGCATAGACCAGGTTACTGCTGTCCGAGATCAGGCGATCGCCTGCCGCGGCGATTTCTAGCGGCGTCTTGCGCGAGGCGCGGCCTTTGCCGCCGGCGACGTAGAGCCCAACCTCGTTCTCCAGCCCACGTAGACCCTCTTTGAGCGCGCCGCATACCGTTGTCGTCAGGCCGCTGGAATGCCAGTCGAAGCCAAGCACACAGCCGAACGCCTGGAACCAGAACGGGTCGCTCAGGCGGCGCAGCATCTCGGGCGCGCCAAACTCCCCCACGATGACGAGCGTCATCTCGCGGCTGAGCCTGGTCATGCGCTGGAAGAGCCAGGCGGGCGCCTTGCCCGGATGCAATGGGAGTGAAGCAACACCGGTTCTCATGGACAAAGTATAGAACGTTTGTTCCCCTCTGTCAAGGGGCGCTTAGCCTCTTCTAGACCAGCCCCAGCCGCTCATACTGCGATGGCGGAGCATCCATCGCTTGCAGCATCTCGACCAGCAATGCCTGATAGTGTTGCTCAACGGCTGTTCCCGCCAGGTTGACCGTCTGCCCATAGTCGGTTGACAGATCAAAGAGCATCGTGTCGGACCACTCGCCGCTGCGCGGTTTCTCCACTGGCGCCCGTAGCACCGGGTAGTCCGTGTATGGCAAGAAGTGCCCAAACTCAGCGCCGCGGTAGAAGCCGGTCGGGCAGACATCCCGGTAGCTCATGTTGCCCGGGGTGAGAAAATGGCGATAGAGCGGCTGGTTGGCGGCGTTGGCCGGGGCGCGCAAATAGGTGTAGCGCCCGTCCGTCAGATTTACGGTCTGCCCAAACCAACCGTAGAGGGCGGCCCGGCGCTGCATGTCAGCATTGTCCTCCAGCGCAGGCAGCCACGACTCGCCGTGGATGCGGTGTGAGAGCGCTGCGCCAAAGTAGTCCAGTAGGGTGGGCATGATGTCAATGTTCTGTGTCAACTGCCCGCGGCGCTCGCCGGCGTGGCGGTTGCCGGGCAGATGGACGACCAGAGGAATATGCGCCATCTCGTTCCACACCTGCCAGTTGTTCTTACCCGTCAGGCCGCGTTCGCCAAGCATATGGCCGTGGTCGGTGGTCAAGATGATGAGCGTCTCGTCCATGCTGCCCTGGCGCTCCAACTCGTCAAAGAGCTTGCCCATCCATTCGTCCATCATCGTCAGCGTCGCCGCATAGCAGCGCTGCAGATGGCGCGTCGCCGCGCTCTGCTCCTCGACGTGATCGTAGCCACTCCAGTTGTAGAGCGGCCCCGTCCAGTCGTCGCCATAGCGCTTCAGGTATTGGGGCGGGCAGTCGAACGGCTCATGTGGGTCAAAGGCTTCAACCCACAGAAACCAATTGTCGGCGCCCTCGTTTGCTTTAAGCCAGTCCACGGCGCCCTGGAATGTCTGAGGGGTCGGGTAGTTCTCTGCCGATGTGAATGCCATCTGATTGCGGGCATATTGCTCTCTCCATTTACCCAGGTGTTGCGGCTCCTGCGCCGGTTGCACACGCGAGTCAAAGGTATCGGATTCCTGCCCACGGTGGAAGGCCCACGAGTTGAACGGCATGTGGTAGTTCTCACCCCCCACATGAAAGTAGTGGTAGTGGTCTGTCTCCATGTGGCAGTAGACGCCTGCCTGGTCGCGCAGCAAGTGGGGAAAGGGGACGTCGAATGGCTCGATCCCACCCCAGTCGCGTTCGAGGAAATTCAGCCGTCCGGTCAGCATGTCGCGCCGGGCGGGCATGCACGGCGCCGAGCCCAGCCAGTGGTTATCGCAGGTGATCGACGAACGGGCTAGCCGCTCGATATTAGGAGCGTGCACCCAGCGGTTGCCATAGATGGGCAGATAATGGCGATTGAGCGAGTCGGACATGATCAGAATGGCTTTCATGGCTGGCGGCCTCCGCATGATCGTATTTGGGGGCGAGCGACGACATAGGCTGTATCCATTATAGCATACTTCTGAAACGCCGTTGCGTTGCTGATTGCCCCAGGGACTGCGCAAAGTCCATTGACAGGCGCATCGATTCGTAGGGGCAGGTCTGAGACCTGCCCACCTGCCCCGTGTGATCGTGAGATGGCAGGTCCGAGAGACCTGCCCCTACGAAAAGACCGGCGACTTTGCACAAGCACCACTGTTGCCCGAGAGTCTCTTGACAGGTCGTCGCACACCTGCTATCATATGAATGAACGTTCATTCATGTTGGAGATACCTATGTCTGCTCCTGAGCCGGAACGCAGCGACACCAAACAGGCCATTCTGGCTGCGGCGCTCGACCTCTTCTTGCGCCAGGGCTATCACGCGACCTCACTGCGCCAAATCGCGGCCAACGCCGGCATCGTGCCGGGGGCCGTTTACAACCACTTCCCCGCCAAACTTGACATCTACCTGAGCCTCCTGCACGACGCCAACATCTACAACGCGCTCGGCGAGGCAGTGCGCGGCGCAGACGGTGACAGCACAGAAGCGCTGTTGCGCGACGCTGCGCAGCGCATTCTGGCCGCCATGCAGACACGCAGCGCAATCATGCCGCTTCTCTTCGTCGACGTGCTGGAGTTCGAAGCGCGCAACGTGGCGGAGTTGGCGGGCGAAACGATGCCCCATATGGTCAGATTCTTCACACGTGTCGTCGCGTTGGGCGCACGCAGCGGCGAGCTCAAGCCAGTCAGACCAGATGTGCTGGCGCGCGCCTTTCTCGGTCTCTTCGCATCCTATTTCATCACCATCCGTTTCTTCAAACCCGTCCTGGGCAAGTATCCGGGTCTGGACGTCAACGCCGACGTGATCGATGACTTCGTCAACATATTCGCCTATGGCGTGCTCTACAGCCGGGACAAACGCGCGCCGTAGACCGGCGCTACCGCAGAAGGAGGAGAAGACATGGCTGTTGTTTCGACTGAGAAGCTCACCAAGAGCTTCGGGAGTTTGATCGCCGTCAACAACCTGACGTTGGCGATCAACGAGGGAGAGATATTCGGCTTGCTGGGACCAAATGGTTCGGGCAAGACGACCCTCATGCGCATGATGGTAGGGCTGATCAAGCCCAGCAGCGGATCCGCTACTGTGCTTGGCCACCCCGTGAGCGAGAAGGCTCACCTGGCCCAGCTTGGTTACATGACGCAGGCTGGCGCGCTCTATGGCGACCTGACAGTGCGGGAAAACACCGAGTTCTTCGCCGCCATGTGCGGCGGAGCGAGCAAGGAACGGATCGACGAGGTGCTGGAGCTGGTCGAGCTGACCGATCGAGCCAACAGTCCGGTGGGTATCCTATCGGGCGGGCTTAAGCAGCGCATCTCCCTGGCCTGCGCGCTGGTGCATCGGCCGCGCCTGCTCATTCTCGACGAACCAACCGTCGGCGTTGACCCGACCTTGCGTGCATCTTTCTGGCGCTACTTCCGCGAGCTGGCCAGCCAGGGTACGACGATAATCGTCTCGAGCCACGTCATGGATGAAGCCGCGCGCTGCGACCGCCTGGCCTTCATGCGCAACGGCATTCTTCTCGTCGTCGGCACTCCCCAGCACATCGTCGCGACCGCGCACGCTGCCAACCTGGAAGAGGCATTCCTCGCCTATGCTGGCGGTCATAACGGAAAGACAGAGGTAACAGCATGAACATCGCACGTACAGGCATGATTGCACGCCGCGTCGCCATCCAGTTCCGCCGCGATCATCGCACACTGGCGCTGATCTTCGTTGTCCCTGTCCTCATGATCACCCTGCTTGCCTTGCTTCTCCGCAACACAGGCGGGAGCATCAGTTTGGCTGTGGTCAACCAGGATGCCGGGATTGTGGGCGGAGCAGGCGCGGGGCAAGTCTTTGCCACAGCGCTGAAGGCAAACGCCAAGCTCAGCGTGAGCGACATGACTGAGAGCGAGGCAGAGGCGGCGATGAAGGACGGGCGCATCAAGGCAGCGATCATCCTTGGCCCCGACCTCTCGCGCACGCTGCTCAGCCAACGTCGTCTGAGTTTTACGTTGAAGCTTGAGGGATCAAACCCCACCGACACCATGACGGTGATGCAGGCGCTCTCACAAACAGCACAGAAAGCGATTGACATGGTCGCCGGGGCCGCGGGTGGCGCCACGCCTGTCATCGACATCCAGACGCGCTACCTCTATGGCGGGCCGCAGTTTGACATGTTTGACCTGTTTGCCCCCGCCTACATTTCGTTTTTCATCTTCTTCCTGGTCTTCCTGCTGACCTGCGTCTCCTTCTTGCGCGAGCGCATGCAGGGCACGATGGAGCGCCTGATGGCCACACCGGCCGGGCGGACCGAAATCGTCGTCGGCTACACATTGGGATTCGGCCTCTTTGCTCTAATCCAGTCCTTGCTCGTTCTGCTCTGGAGTGTGTATGTGCTCAACGTGCACTACGTCGGCAGCCTGCTGGTCATCTTCTTTATCGAGGCCATCTTGACGGCTGTCGCCGTGGGCATGGGCATCTTCCTGTCCATCTTTGCCCGCAACGAATTGCAGGCCGTGCAGTTCATCCCCATCGTCATTATCCCCCAGGCGTTCTTGAGCGGCCTCCTCTGGCCGATCAAGGACATGCCCAACTGGCTGCAGCCCTTCGCCTACGCCATGCCCATGACCTACGGCATACGCGCTCTGCGCGATGTGATGATCAAGGGCTTCGATGTCGTCCAAGTTGCTCCCGATCTGACCATCCTGATTCTGCTCGGCGTCGCCATGCTTGCGCTGGCCGCACTCAGCCTGCAGCGCGAAATTGCCTAGCGCCAGACGCCCCTGGAGGTCCAGACAGGCCTCCAGGGGCCAGACAATTCAAGATGGTGTGATGAATTCAGCACAGAGAACCTCTCTTGGCCAGTCGCTTTGACGCTTCTCGATGCCAATAGGACGCGGGCATGCCCAATATGCAGTTCACTCTGTGTCCTCTGTGCCTGATATGAAAATGACCGTGCTAGAGTTCCGATCTCTTCGGAGAGATCGGAACTCTGAGGTCGCTTTCAT
>CAYOEZ010000033.1:0-27527 GCA_964402955.1 uncultured Ktedonobacterales bacterium
GGGCGCGGGCGGTTGAGGAGTTTTCGTGGCAGGGGCTGGCAGGGGAGTATGGTGAGCTGTTTGTGCAGGTCAGCGGGTCACAACTATGAGTTCACAGGTCGCCAAATCCCGTATTGCGTAGGCGTCCTGCCAGTCTGTCGGCGCGAGCTTTGCGGGCGAGTTGCGCCAGTTGGTCCTGCGACCGGGCAAACGCGTCGTCCCACTTCTGCTCGTCAGCCAGCTCATCGAGAACCAGCGCGGCAATCGCGTCCTGCCGATCAGGCCCGAGTTTGTGTATCTCTGTCATGGCTTTCTCCAAGAGACGTGTCATCAGCGAAACCTCCGGCGCACATTACAAGCCCAGTGGCGAACGGAGTCAACATGCCGCGCTACGGCAATGACAAGCTTCTGGCCTGTGGCGGCCTATCTCTTCCTGCCAAACCACGTCCTCGGATCGAGATACTTGGCGTAGCGCGTGACGACTTCTTTCCCCAGCAACACCCCTCCGATCCAGAACGCTGCCTCGCCGGCGACAACCAGAAGCGGCGGCAGCGGAAAGAGGCGCGAAAGGCAATAGCAAGAGCCCACCGAAGAGCAGCGTGGACAGGACAACGAGCGCCAGGCCTATCCACAACGATGCCTTGGCTGTGCGGGCTGGCGGCTTGCCCGCTTGCGTCATCATAACACCCTTCTCCCGGTTGAGCCGTGTCTGCACGTCGCCTGTGTGCTGCTGGTAGTGTTCGCATGAATTCTCGGCGATGATCTTCCAGGGCAGCCAGATAGGGGGCATACCGGGGAAGTGGCCCTGATCATTGAGGTCGTTGTCCGAGAGCGGCTCGATGGCAGCCACAAGCTGTGGGAACACCTGCTGTGCTTCAGCCAGGACGTCATCGAGGGAACGCTGGCGGTTCTGCTCGTAGATGGCCGCGTTGCGTTGATCTTTAGGCAGATTCCAGAGGTCGGAGCCAACGAAAGCGTGCGCCTGCAGGATGCCGACCATCTGCTGCTCGTGCCAACTGATGTGTGCGATGATGTCTTTGACCGACCACTCGCCGGCGGCGCCGGGTTGCGTCATACGCTCGTGAGGAATCAGCGAGAGCAGCTTGTCCCACTGCGAGCGCCCCGATTGCACTTTGTCGAGAAAGGTTTGTTTGTCCATGTGGGTGTTCTCCAACTAGCGCGCCAGCGGCAGCGCGATGGTATCGCCCAGGGACTTGCCGGAGCGGTCGATGACAGGCAAGCGAGCGTTGCTATCGAGGCGGTAGAGGCCGATGGTGATCGCCTGCGCCAATCCGGCGGGAGCGGTGGGTGGGATGGCGATCGTGCGCGTCTCGGTGATGACCTGGCCCTTGAACCACCAGGTGGTGGGATGCTCATCGCCGGTTACCCCGTCCGATTGGGCAGCGACCTGGCCTGTGCTGTCATAAATGTGGGCGAAGGTATGGTACTCGACCGTAGGGCGCACCAGCGCCTGCCAGTAGAGTGTCAGGCTGACCGTCTGCCCCGCCTGGGCCTGTCCCTCCACGTCGTAGCCAAGCAGCTTGATCTCACTGCCGAGTTGTGCAACGAGAGGGTGTGAGGGACGGGGAGATGCGGGCTGGCCAGGCTCAAGCGTGCGAATCACGCGCCGGAAATAGCCCAGTTCGACGGCTGTGCCCCCATCGAGTGGGCTGACCGGCATGCTGCTCTGCATCAACTGGGCGGGCAGGCGCGTGGCTCGATTGTTCCAATCCTCGCCGCGTGCGACGCCCACAGCCAGGCGGAAGCGGTCTCCGAGGGGCCAGGGTAAGGTTTCGACGACGATCGTGTCTCCTGTCTGCCACTGCGCAGGTGGGTACCACAGCATGGCCACGAGCGGGCGTTGCGTTGTGTCCTCGATCACAGCGCCGGCGTCGTCCATGTAGTATGGATAGATGCGCAGATCGTCCGGCATTGGGCCTGTGACCTGCCAGTAGAGCCGCACGCGCGTCCATGGTTGGCGGCCTTCGTCCACATCCTCGAGATCGTACTCCAATAGGCGCAGCGATGAGCCAAAGTCGACGGCAACGGGATAGCGGGGTTTGGGCTGCGTTGTGCGGAAGGCAGTGTAGAAGTCTGCGGGCAGCTCGTTGCCGATCACGCCCTTCTTGAGCAGGATGTATCCGTCGGCTGCATCGAGCACACCGAAGCCATCCTGGCCAATTAGCTCCTCGATGGTCTTCTGCAGATCGTTGGGATGCATGGTGGGCCGGGCGGTCACATCCACCAGCACATACGCGGCATCGTTGATCATGGGGAAGGGGTAGATGAGCGCACGGCTGGAGAGGTGCGGGTGGAGCGGAGTTTGCGCCGATACGACGGCGTCGGCGGGTATCTGCTGTGCGAAGCGAGCGAGCATCCGATTGTGCGCTGTGACCCGTGGCACGCGGTAGAGCATGGAGAAGGGCGTGAAGCCAAGCAGCGCCTGGTAGATGGTGACAGTGGCCAGTAGCCAGCCGAGCACGAGCAGCAGCGAGCGGCGAGCCGGCATGTGCAGACGCCGCTGCAAGAAGCTGGCCGCGGAGCGCGCGCCATAGATCGCGCCGGCGATGACAAATGGAACAACCGGCGCAGAATAATGCGAGAGGCCGGAAAACATGGGCGCGTAATTGCTGAGCATATTGATGCCGAGACTGGGGGCCGCCAGCAGCAGCGCCCACGGCGCCAGCACGGCCAGGAAGCCAGCCGATGCGAGCAACCCCGCCAGGTAGCCGAGCTTGTCAGGCGCGAGCAGCCGGGCCAGCACGGCCAGCGGGTCGCTGAGCATCGTTTTCAGCAATCCCTGGGGGCTGCCGCCGATCTCAGCGTAGCGTTGGAAGAGCACAACGTCGCCCGATGTGCTGAAGTGAGGGATGATGACATAGATGGTGAGAAAGAACCAGCCCAGGCCCGCGAGGATGGCGAGGAGGGGGACGCGAAGACGCGAAAACGCGGGGACGCGAAAACGCGGGGATGGGGGGATGGGGAGACGGGGAGACGGGGAGAGGGGGAGACGCAGAGAAGAGAGGAGAGCGAAGAGGCCGAGCATGACAACGAGAAGGGACATATCCTCTTTGGTGCTCATGGCAAGGAGTGCAAAGAGGAAGAAGAGACGGTAGTTGGCCTTCTGCATGTAGTAGAAAGCGAAAAGGAAGAAGGGCGCGGCCAGGGCGACTGGATGGAACTCGGTCAGGATAGCTGCCTGCAGGCTGGGGAAGAAGAGATAGACAAGGGCAAAGACCAGCCCTGCGCTCTCACTGGCGAGAATGTCGCGCGCCAGCATGTAGGCAGCGACGGCGCCCAGCGCAACAACGATGGTCTGCACAAGAAGGAGCAGATTTGCCGACTGGTGCAGAGCGTAGGGCACGGCGAGCAGGTAGTAAATCGGCTCGACATGGCCGCCGAAACGCGTCACAACCTGGCCGGCGTAAGAGTCTGCCGGATAGCCCAAGTGCAGCGTGTACCAGGCGGCCTGGTTCATATTGCCCAGGTCGGCGGCGCCAGTCTCGAAGGCGGAGTTTTGCAGGATGGACAAGACGCTGAAATTGGCGACGTAGAGCGCGATCATCAGCCACAGAATGAGTAGCGCCTTGCCATGTGGTTGGCGCAGATCTCGCGCCGGCGTCATGTCACTGGTCATCGTGTACTCTCTTGAAGGGGTTGCCCTGACCCTCGCGCGCATAGCTGAGCAGGGCGAGCGCGGCGCCGATGATCTCGACGATCATCATCCAGGGGCGTGTGAGCAGGGCGATGATGGTGGCAATGGGCAGCGGGATAAAGAATGAGATCAAAGCGGTGAGCACGCCTTCGCGTACGCCCAGGCCGGCGGGGGCAAAGGGGGCGATCAGCCCGAGCGCGTAGGCGGCGGGGAAGACGCCCAGGAATGGTGCAAAGTAGGTGAGCGGCAGCGGCGTCAGCGCGTTGGTGAAGGCGAACAGCGCCGCTCCCCATAGCAGGTAGCTGAACAGGTAGAAGACGAATATCGCAACAAGATCACGGAAGGATAGGTTGAGGTCGATTGGCTGGCGGCCGATGCGCGTGAGCCCGAAGTTGAGCACGGCGCCAATCACACGCGGCTGGAGAACAATCAAGGCAACCGGCAGAATGAGTAGAATCGGCACAAGCTGCCTGACCACATCCTGGCTGCCCGCGGCGGCAAAAGCGGCTGCGGCCAGCAACGCGCCCGCCAGAGCCGACAGAGCCTGGCAGAGCACGATGCTTGTGCCGGCGATGACCTTGCTGATGCCCTCGCGTTGGGCCAGGTAGAACCAGCCCAGGAACTGCCAGACCGTGCCCGGGATGTATTTGGCCAGCCCGGCGGCGAAGTAGAGGCGCAGGGCATGAGGATACGGGATGTTTTCACCCATACGGTTGATGGCCTGCCGCCAGACGGCGATATCGACCAGGTAGGAGCCAACAAGGAAAAGGCTGGCGAGCGCCAACAGAGGCAGGTGAAATTGCCAATCGTACTCCTTCACTTTGTCCCAATTGGTGGCCAGGACGCGCGCCAGGAAGAACAGGACAATGCCGATCACGAGCACGGAGGCGAGCAGCCGGATTGTGTTCTTTATACGTGCGGACGTTTGGCCCGGTTGGGGCTGTCGGTCTGTCATGCGGCGATCTCCCGCGCTGTGCCCGTGGCGATGCTGCGTCGCTGTGTCATAGCGTGATCTTCTCCTGCCTGGCAACGGCGCGGATATAGGCAGCAGCCTGAACGAATGCTTCTTCTTCCGCCAGGTGCTCGATCATCAGGGGAACGTCGGCGTCGAGCTTGTTGAGCTCACGCAGATAGACGCCATAGTCCAGTGTGCCCAGGCCCGGCCGCACTTCGTCGAGGTGGGTGGTGAGGTGCGGCTGGAGCAGGATGTCCTTGGCGTGACACGACTTGATGTACGGTCCCAGTCTGGCAAAACAGTCGCTGAGCAGTGCGGTGTTGTTGAAGTAGAGTTGAGGACTGCACACCAGGTTGACGGGGTCGAGGGGAGCGGCGAACTGGCGACGGTCGATGGCCGTGAGCAGGCGCAGATAGGAATCGACGGAATCGGGATACATCCAGGGCATGGGTTCCAGGGTGTAGAAGGCGCGCGACGGCTTGACAGAGTCGATGATGTCGCGCACCATGGCGACGATCATCTCGAAGGTTTCTTCGGTCAGGTCGGCGGGATGTGGACCGTCCCACTTGTCGCCGCGTGAGCCGGCGATGTTGACGCAGCAGCGGGCATTTATGGCATCGGCTAGAGCCAGGCTCTGCTTGCATTTGTCGACGGCTTCATGGCGCGTGGCCGGGTCCGGACTGAGTGGGTTGCTCCATGCGCCGACTTCAGCGATGACGATTCCGGCGCGCGTGGCGGCTGTTTCGTAGGCGCTGATAGTAGACGAATCGACGCCGGGCGAGACGGGGCAATATGCGGCGCGATAGCCGGACGTGACGACGACCCGCGCCCATTCAGCGGGCGTGTTCCATTGCTTGAAGACCTTGCCGCCGAGCCTCATGAGTCTGCTCCCATGCGTGCTTTGGTGTGCGTTTGCTCGCCATAGCGCTGCCAGTGGACGCGCTGTGCGTCATACTGGGTGCGCGGCGGCTTGCTTTCTGCTGCATAGCCGGCGTAGATCACACACAGGGGTCTGACATGCCCCGGAATCCCCAGCAGATTCTTGACCAGACTGGCCATGGGTGTGGGATGAAGGCCGACCCACACCGTGCCAAGACCAAGGCTAGCTGATTCTCCGGGTCGATGTGGTGCAGATGCAAGTTCAGTATACACAAAGTGGCGAAGGAATACAAGACGAGGACGGTCGTGGCAGATCCTTCAAACGTGACGTCGCATGAGTAGGCCGGTCAGCCTGCCTGGTGTCAATGGCGCGTCTGCCCAAAGTGTACCGGGCACGATGCCCAGCCTACAAATCCGTCCCCAGCAGGGGAACACCCACACTGGAAAGTGCTGCTCTGGGCTAGCTCTGGCGCAGAGTGAGCACGGCAGGCACTCTATCAAACATCCAGAACCCGGCAGGCAGACCGACAATGATGGCGCACAGGAAGTAGGCGACCTCGACCCAGAGCGCGGTCAGCCACCAGCCGAAGACGACAAACCAGAGGGCGCGCACGATGAAGGGAAGCTGTGGCTTGCCGACGCCGGTGACGATTGTTTGCCCGGCGGTCGTTGTGGTCACCAGCAGGTCTTGCGCCGCCGGATGGAGTGAGATGATCATGGGCAGGTTGTGCAAGATAGCAATGCCGATGGGAATGCCGATGACCGTGACCATGCAGAGGTAGGCGAGGACAATGGCTGCTTGCCCGAGCCACCAGCCGATCACAATGAACCACAACAACTGCACCAGGCATCCTGGCCCGCGCTGCATGTTGGCAATGGCGTTCATAGAACCTCCCTTATGCGGATATGACGCTCCAATGCTTTGCTGCACTGTACACCCCTACGCACGGGGCGAGGGAAGGTTTCGGCGCTGCCGGGAAACAGCCCGACCTAGCGGGAGCGGCTCATCTGCCCGCCGACGACGCGAGTGACCGGCACGACAAAAAGGATGCCGGTGTGCGGCTGTGACAGATCGCCTACGACGCGTTCGGTGGCAGCAATCGCTTTATCGATGATCTTCTCATCGTCAAGGACAGAGAAGATAGTGCGGTGGGCGTCGCTTTCACGCTCAGACAGATCACGCAGCGACGGCACGAGCGGCATATCGTCACGGCCAAACATGGCCGCGACGCGGCGCAGCCCCGTGCTCTCCAGCACGGTTGCGCCGGGCACGCCAGCGTCCTCCCATGCCTGAAGCACGTCGTGCAGTAGCTCGGCGTTGTCCAAAACGAGAACGAGCAGCGAATACATCTAGACATTCTCCTTCTTCTGAAATGCTGAACGCAGCATCACTGGTGTGAGCAAGGTTGTGACGAGCACCATGATGACCATAGCTGCGAAAACTTGTTGTGAGATGAGCCCCGCAGCAAGACCGACGCTTGAGACGATTAGCCCCACCTCGCCGCGTGACACCATACCGACGCCGACGCGCAGGGCTTCCTTGTTGGAATAGCCGCCTGCCCGCGCGCCCAGGCCACAGCCGATGATCTTGCCCAGGATGGCAACGATGATGATTGCCAGCGTGAAGAGGATGGCGCTGCTGTCCAGCATGCGCGCATTCGCCTTGAGGCCAATGCTGACAAAGAAGATCGGTACCAACAACCCGTAGGTGATGGTGTGGATGCCGTGTTCGATCTTTTCGCGCAGGGGGGTGCCGGCAAACATGAGGCCGGCCAGGAAGGCGCCGGTGATGGCCGCCATACCACCAACGGCCTCAGCCGCCCAGGCATAGATGAGCGTGATGACAATGACCGCGGCGATAAGCCCTTCGCTGATGGGCAGAGAAGACACGGCGCGCACGAGGCGTGGCAGGACCGGCACGCCGATGACAGCGGCAGCCGCTAGGTAGAGAACCAGGCGTATGCCAATGGCAGCGATACTGCCGACCCCATTCACAGCGTCCGGGCCCGATAGCGCGATGGTCGCAGACAGCAACAGGAGCACGAGAATGTCGTCGACGACAGCGGCAGCCAGCAGGGTCAATCCTTCACGTGTGCGCAGCAGGCCTAGCTCGAGCAAGGTCTGTGCAGAGATACTGACGGAGGTAGCGGTCAGAATCAGCCCGATGAAGAACGCGCTCATGAGGGGATAGCCAAAGGCCAGCGCAACGAGCAGCCCGAAGATGAGCGGGACGACGACGCCCAAGGCCCCGGTCAGCACAGCCGGGCCGCCAACGCGCTTCATGTCCTCCAGATCAATCTCGAGGCCGGCCATAAACATGAGGAAAATGACGCCAGCTTCGGCGAGATAGAGGATGGTCTGTTCGATGTGGCCGGTTGCGAACGGCTCAAGGCCAAACAGGTTGATCATGGTGGGGCCGAGCACCAGACCCATGAGCAGTTCGCCCAAAACGGCGGGCTGGTGCAGCCGCAGGCTGAGGTAGCCGGCGGCTTTGGCGCTGAAGATGATGATGGCTAGAACCAGGATGAAGCCGAGGGGAGATTCCATAGGCGTGTCCTCTTCAGAATAGCAGTCGCACATAGTGTAGCAGATGAGGAGTAGCGCGTCAAATCACGTGCGCTTGGCAGGCTGCGCCGGGGCGTTCGTTGCAGTCAGGTCGTCTATGCTGGCGCCTGTCACCGTGTGATAGTGGTGTGCAAAGAGATCGATGACGCTGGCGCGCCCGCTCCAGAAGCCGGGATGTCCCAGACGCTTGACTGGCGCGGCGTCGACGGTTGGCCGCTCGATCGTAATGTGCGTCTCATCCAGGGACGCGGCGGCTTCCCAGAAGTGGTCGAGGCAATCCTGCAACAGCACAGCCGTCTCCTGTGCGACCGGCGCGCCGGCGGGCTGTTGCGGCGCTGTGGCGGGCTGTTCTTCTGCGGGCGGAGCGCTGCGGCGAGCGCGCAGCATGGCGACGATCTCATCTTTTGCCTTGCCGCGTAAACGGAAGATCAGGAAGGGATCGGCGTCGAATTGTTCGCCTAGAAGATAATAGACCGCGGCGACGTGTTTGCAGGGATTGGCATAATCGGGGCAGGAACAGGATGTGCGCAAGTCGCTGCGTGAGGCGGGGAAGAGGCTGGTCTGCGCGGCTGTGAATGCTTCCTCGATGTCCTGTGGCATGTCGCCGGCGAGGAGCTTGGCGGCGAAGATCGCCTGGGCAGACATGGCGTCGGCAACCTTCTCCCAGCCGGCGCCGGACAATGGTTCGATGGCAATCTGCACGACATAGGGCTGGCGGCGGCTGCCCTGGACGCGCGCGTCGACACGCCCGGGGTGGATGTCCATCGTCAGCACCTGGCCGCTGCGGGCATAGGAGCGTCCGCGCGTGAGGCGCGCCGCGTCGACCAGCCGTTCGAGGGCGGCGATCCAGCGACTGGCCCACCATGTCTTGCCGAATTGGCCCTTCTGGGTTTGGGCGCGGATGCCGTCGGCGGGCCTGCGTTGTGTTGGTTGGCGTCGATACCAATCCCAAGACATTGTATTACCCTCATCCCAGCCTTCTCCCTGCGTAGAGAGAAGGAGCGTGGTTCAATCGTCGCCGACGGCGTCACGGCGTAGGACGAAGAGATCACGCAGTTGGTCGGTCGACATTTCGGTGATCCACGCCTCGCTGCTGCCGACGATGCTGGCGGCCAGGGCTTTCTTACGCTCGATCATATCGTCGATTTTCTCTTCGAAGGTGCCGGCGCAGATGTACTTGTAGATCTGCACGTTTCTGGTCTGGCCGATGCGGAAGGCGCGGTCGGTGGCCTGATTCTCGACGGCCGGGTTCCACCATCTGTCGAAGTGGAAGACGTGATTGGCGCGCATCAGGTTGAGACCCGTGCCGCCGGCCTTGATCGAGAGAATGAAGATCATGGGCCCGTTGGGATCGTTCTGGAAGCGCTCGACCATCTTGTCGCGGGCAAGCGCAGGTGTGCTGCCATAAAGGAAGAGCACTTCGCCAGCAAACACCTCTTGCAGGTAGCTCTTGAGCATCGTTCCCATCGCGGCGAACTGGGTGAAGACGAGCGCCCGCTCGTGCACAGAGCGCACTTCGTTCAGCATGTCGCTGAGGCGGGCCAACTTGCCGCTGCGGCCTTCGAGAGCGCTGCCGTCGCCAAGGAACTGGGCGGGATGGTTGCAGACCTGCTTCAGCTTCATGATCATAGCCAGGACAATGCCCCGCCGCTCGATGCCCTCGGCGTCGGCCACGCGCTGCATCGAGTCGCGCACGATAGCCTCGTAGAGGGTGGCCTGCTCTTTGGTCAGTGTGCAGTACACCTTCATCTCATTCTTCTGCGGTAGGTCGCTGATGACGGTGGGGTCGGTCTTGAGACGGCGCAGGATGAACGGATCGACCAGGGACTTCAGGGTTTTGGTAGCTGCGGGGTCGCCGGCGCGCTCGATGGGCAGCGCCAGACGTTTGCGGAAGTCGTCTTGCGAGCCCAGGTAGCCGGGATTGATGAAGTTGAAGATACTCCACAGCTCCGAGAGCCGGTTTTCGACCGGCGTGCCGGTCAGGGCGACGCGCCATTGTCCCGGCAGTCTGCGGGCAGCCTGCGCCTGCTTGGTGGATGGATTCTTGATGTTCTGTGCTTCGTCGAGGATGATATCGCCCCAGGCGACGCTCGCCAGGTCTTTTTCGCTGCGATGCAACAGGGCATACGATGTGAGCACCAGGTCGAGCTGGTTGGACTGTTCGGCCAGGTTCAATTTCTTGCGTTGCGCGCCATGGTAGGACAGCACGCGCAAGTCGGGAGCAAAGCGGGCCAGCTCGCGCTGCCAGTTGCCGACGACCGATGTGGGGCAGATGAGGAGCGCCGGCGGGCGCACACCGTCGCTGGCGGAGCGCTCGTGTAGCAGAAGGGCGATGATCTGGATGGTCTTGCCCAGACCCATATCGTCGGCCAGGCAGCCGCCCAGACCCCAGCGGCGTAGAAAGGCCAGCCACGACAGGCCGGCCGCCTGATAGGGGCGCAGTTTGCCCTGGAAATCGGGTGGGACCGGCGTTTGCGCCATCTTCTCGCCACCAGTGAGTTGCTGCATCAGGTCGCTGATCCAGCCATCGGCGATGACGTCGCTGACGGGCAGGCCGCCGGGCGATTGTGCGGCGTCGGCGCCCAGAGCCAGGCGCATGGCCTCTTGCAGCGAAAGCTCGCCGCCGTCCCGGTGTTTCTTCCAGAAACGCACCGCTCCGGCGATCTGCTCGGGGCGCAACTCGACCCACTGGCCGCGCACCTGCACAAGGGGCGTCTTGAGTGTCGCCAGCGTCTCGAACTCCTGCGCTGAAAGGGGCTGATCTCCCAGGGCAAGCTGCCAATCGTATTCGACGATCGTAGCGAAGCTCAAGCCGCCGACGCCGCCTTTAGGCGACGGCGACTTCGACTTCAGGCGCATGCGCACGCCCAGCTTGTTGTTCAGGTTAGGTACGAGCAAGCCAAAGCCGCTGGCCTGCAAGAGCAGAGCTGTCTCGCTGATGAAGGTGTAGGCAGATTCGGCGTTGAGCGAGGCGCGCTGCGGGCGAGGGCTGCGCAAGCTGGACTCGATGGGTGGGAAAAGGCGCGCGGCCTGCCCCAATCCGGCCAACATGCGTTCCTGCGGCGCAGCAAAGGTGCGGCTGAGAAACTCGGCTGTGTCGCCGCGCTCGCGCCAGACCGCTTCAGCCGGGACGAGCAAGCTGGGGTCATCAGTTGCTTGCAGGTAGTAGCGCAATGTCCAGTCTTGCGTGCCGGGTAGGGGTGCTCTAATGCCGGTATCGCCCGCAGCGATGAGCGGCGGGTCGAGACGGAAGCAGACGCGGAAGGTGTCTGACGCGCGCGCTCTGCCGACCGGCTCAGCCCAGGCGCAGTACTGGTCATAGAAGAGAGCCAGACTGGCAGAACTGCCGCGCAACTGGGGCTTGCCCAGCAGCGCCCTGAGCCATTGGTTGGCAACTGAGTCGGCGCTGACGTCCCACTTCTTGCCGAAGTCGCCGTGATGGCGCAGGTAGGCATCGAGGGTGGTCGTCACGAAGTGATCGAGCAGGGTCCGTGCTGCCGGCGCCTCGTCGCGTAAGTCGCCAGCCAAAGCGCGGCAGAGCGGCGGCATGGCTGTGGCCAGGCCGAGACGCTGATCGCTGGCGGAGAAGATTGGCTGCCACAGGGCCAGATAGTGGTCGCCTTCTTTGCGCAGCGTGGGTGTGTAGCGCTGACCGGCCAGCATCTCCAGAACCAGACGCGCCGCTACCGACCAGAAGCGCAAATCGGCGCCAAGCCGGATGCCGGGCGGAGTATCGTCCTCGCCGGGCAGCGACGCCAACAGACCCAGGCACTCTTGAGCAAGGAATGCGAGTGCATCGACCTGCCATGAGGCGAGCGTGAGCCTGGCCTGCCGGGCGCTCTCTGCCTTTTCCATATGCAAGCCTGGCGAGGCTTGCGGGCCGGAGCGGGTGGATGGCAGGCGAACGATGACGTTGGCGGGCTTGCTCGAACGCAGAGTGGTGGCGGAGATGTCAAGATCGCGGGCGACGCGGCGTAGAGCCTGGCCCGCGGCAGCGAAGGGATGGCGATGGACGCCGCGTGGCAGCGTCGGGGCAGGATCGGTCTCCGAACCGGCGACGGGCCGGCTCGTCTCAGCCCACAGGAGGAAGCCACTATCTTTGTCGTCGTGGCCGCCAGGCAGCCACGAGCCGTGAAGGATATACATAATATCTGGATTATAACATCATGTGCGGCAATGAACAAGACGTCACTTGGTTGGCGGCCCGTCTCGTTGAGCGGCCAGCTCGGCGATCCGTCCACGCGGGGCAAACGTGACTGCGGCCAGGCCGAGCGTCGCGACGAAGAAGGCGACGATGAAGACGCCGTGGATGGCCCCGGCCAGGGCATGGCGCAACGCGTCGCCGACCACAACGGCGCTTTGTGGAACCTTGCTGATCAGGCTGTTCATCGAGACGGTTGCCGGATCGATGCCGGCTGCAATCAAGTTGGAGGCCAGCCGGGTGCTGAGGACTGTGCCCATGACGCTGACGCCGATGGCGCCACCGATACTGCGACTGAACTGCACGGTGGCTGTAGCGATGCCCAGATCGCTGCGGCGCACCGTGCTCTGGACGGCGATCATGAAGGACGGAATCGACAGGCCCATGCCGATGCCCATCATGGCCAGGTAGACCATGAGTACGATCTGGCCGGCGTTGGCGCCGGTGGCGGCCAGCAGGAGCGCGCCCACCGTCAGCATGCTCATGCCTACGAGAGCCAGGCTGCGATAGCCAACGCGCAGCAAGAGCCGGCTGCCGATTATGCTGGCGCTGACCCAACCCAGCAGTGGCGGGGTGAGGGTAGCGCCGGCGCGGGTGGCATCAGTGCCGAGAACGGCCTGCACGAAGAGCGGCACGAACGACGCGACGCCGAACATGGCCCAACCGGCAAAGACGCCATGGGCGCAGGCGGCCGCGAACAAGCGCTCGCGGAAGAGGGCAAGCGGAATGATGGGGTCAGCGGCGCGCTGTTCGACCCAGAGCAGGACGCCGAACAGAACAACGGCGGTCGCCATCAGCGTCCAGCCGGTGGGCGTGCCGAACTCAAATGTGCCCAAGAGTAGCGTGACAATGGCCGCACTCAGGAGCGCGACACCGGCAAAGTCGACGCTTGGCCGGGTGGCGTGGTCGCGCACACGGTCGCGCCACGCCGATGTGACGAGCAGCAGGGCGAACAGGCCGGGGATGACGTTGATATAGAAGACCCAGTGCCAGGAAAGCTGGTCGACGATGAATCCGCCCACGAGCGGGCCGACGATGGATGACAGGCCCCAGACGCTGGAAAAGACGCCCTGCATCTTGGCGCGCTGCTCAAACGAGAACATGTCGCCGACCATGATGAAGGCCAGCGGCTGCAGGCCGCCTGCGCCCAGGCCTTGCAGGCCGCGGAACAGGATAAGCTGCGTCATGTCGGCAGCGCGACCGCACAGGACAGATCCGATCAGAAACAGCACCATGGCGACAACGAAGAGACGGCGGCGACCATAGATGTCGGAAAGCTTGCCGTAGATGGGGACGGTGGTGGTCGAGGCGAGCATGAAGGCGGCGAAGACCCAGCTATAGATGCTCAGCCCGCCCAGTTGGCCGACGATGGTGGGCATGGCCGTGGCGATGACGGTCGATTCCATCGATGCCATGAACAGGCTCGCCAGAATGCCGATGACAACGACGATGGTCTGCTTGCGCGACATGATGTTCCTTCCTGGAAATGGGTTGTACGGACGTCTCAGCGGCCGTACCGTTCAGCCATGGCAATCCGCTCGCTGATCGGCGGGTGAGAGTAGAGCAGCAGGACGAGCCAACGCGGCGGGTCAACCTGGGCCAGGTTTTGGTTGGCCAGGCGGGTCATGGCCGAAGCAAAGACGCCAGGCTTGCCGGTTGCACGCATGGCAAAGGCGTCCGCCATCTGTTCGCGCGAGCGCGAGAAGGCGTTGGCGAGGGGCATGGCGGCGAGCGAGAAGACGCCCGCGGCCAGTGCCAGCAGCGGCATGGCCGCGATGTCGCTGACGCCCGTGAATCCGAATTGCCGCACGCCCCAGCGCAGGAAGAGGTCGGCCAGGAAGAGGCCGCAGGTGGTGAGAACGGCCTGCGTGGCAATGCCCAACGCTTCATCATGCTGCGCCTGATGTCCCAACTCGTGGGCGATGATGGTCTCGATTTCATCGGGCGTGAAGGCGGCGTAGAGCGTGTCGCCAAGGGCGATACGCTTGGAGCGGCCGAGTCCCATAAACACGGCATTGGCGGCTTTGCTGCGTGAGCTCAAGTTGATGGTATAGACGCCGGCGATATGGATGCTGGTCTGCTGCGCCAGACGTTCGACGCGTGCAGTCAGGATAGGGTCGTCGAGGGGCGTCAGCTTGTAGAAGATGGGCAGGAGCAGAACGGGCGCCAGAAAGCTCATGACAATGCCCAAGATGACGGCCAGAAGGCTGGCCCACACCCACCAGGTCGCGCCGTGCGCATCGAGCAGCCAGTAAACGGCGAGAATGATAGGAATGCCAAACAGCAGCCCCAGCGCCAGAGACTTGAGGTCGTCTGCCAGCCAGCCGCGGTGCGTCTGCGTGCTCATGTCGTAGCGGTGGGGCAGGACGAACCCGCTATACCACGACAGAGGCGCGTTGAGCAGCGTATAGGCGATGAACACAATTGCTGTGTAGGCGACGAGCAGCAGCCATGTGTTTGGTAAGAAGACCAGGGCATTCTTCAGCCAGAGCGACGCGCCGCTGAGCAGGAAACCCACGACCAGGATGAAGGACACGACCAGGTCGATGAGCATCACTTCGTAACGCTCGCGCGCGTAGGCGCGTGCAGTGGCCTGGCGGCGGGGGTCTATGGCGACTGCGGCGCTTGCGGTTGACGTCTCGCCAGGCTCGATCATGTGCTATTCCTCTAATCGGGCAAAACAATTCTCCGGTGAGAGTTGTTTCACCGCCGAGATCGCAGAGAGCGCACAGAAAACCACCGAAAAGCTCTGCGTTCTGTGCGTGCTTTGCGGTGAGATTGCTTACGACGTTGGTCTCCGGCGTGCCGTTAGTCGGTCGGGCCGCCGTGGGCGATGGATGCCTGGATAAGGCAGGGCCGATTGCCCGCCAGCGCGTGCTGGATGGCCGGGCCGAGTTGTTGCGGGTCATCGACGAGCAGCCCCGTCGCGCCGCAGGCTTCGGCGATCAGATCGAAGCGCAGCGGGCCAAGCTGGCAGGCAACCATGTTTTGTGCGCCGTAGCGCTGCTTCTGGCCAGAGACAACGATGCCCCAGGACTGGTCGTCGGCTACAATGGTCACAAAGGGCAGCTTGTGGCGAACAGCAGTTTCGATATCGGCAGTGTTGAAGCCCATCGAGCCGTCGCCGGAGAGCAGAATGACGGGACGATCGGGATAGGCCAGGCGGGCCGCCATCGCTCCGCCCAGGCCAAAGCCGATGACGCCGCTCGCTCCGCAGGTCAGCCAGTGTCCCGGGTAGCGGTCGCAGAGGGACATGTGCGCCCACTGGCCGATGTTACCGCCGTCGACGACGAAGACAGCGTCGCCCTGTACGAAGGGACGCAGCGCCTCGACGATGTGGCGGCCCGTGGCCGGACGGTCGGGTAGAGGAGTATGCCAGCGGGAGCGGAAGGCATCGTTACGCTGCTGCGCCTCAGCCAGCCAGGCGCTGTGCGCCGCGGCCGGCTGCTCGGGCAAAAGCGAACCGAGCTGCTGCAAGACCGAGCGCGGATCGCCCTGGATGGCGATAGCGGCGTCGCGCCCCTGACGCAGCTCGCTCGGGTCGGCGCTAATGCGGATGACCTGTGCGGCAGGATTGAGCGCAGGCGCTTGCAGGTAGCCGACGCGGTAATCGACAGGCGCACCGGCGAGGATAACGAGATCAGCGCTGTCGAGCAGGCGCGGGCTGCCCGCGGCGGCGCCGATGACGCCCATGAACTGGGGCAATGGAGAATCGATGCACCCGCGCTCCCAGATGGGGACGACGACGGGTATGTCGGTCTGCGTCACAAAGCTCGCCAGCGCCGCGGCGGCGTGGGCGTAGAAGCAGCCGCTGCCGGCGATGAGGAGGGGGCGCTGCGCAGCAGCGATGGCCCGTACCGCGGCAGCGACCGCTGCGGCGTCACCCATGCACGCATGATGCACTAGCCCGGAGTCCGGCGAGACCGGGAGCGGCGCCGCGCCGGCCTCGGCGGCAAGTACGTCCAGCGGAATGGTGAGGTGGACAGGGCCGGGGCGCCCGCTGAGGGCGACGGCGATGGCTTCGCGCACGTAGAAGGCGACTTTGTC
This sequence comes from uncultured Ktedonobacterales bacterium, assembly GCA_964402955.1. Classification (GTDB taxonomy): domain Bacteria; phylum Chloroflexota; class DTOL01; order DTOL01; family DAOUCN01; genus CAYOEZ01. The sequence continues at coordinate 16,282 of CAYOEZ010000033.1, forward strand.
GGGCCGGTCGACCAGGCGGGTGTACTTGAAGATGGGCGTGGCGGCGGCGACCTGGTCGTAGTCCTGGAAGTTGCCGCGGTCGCTGAAGGCGTGATCGCTGGCGCCGGAGAGGAGCAGCATGGGCGCGCCATCGAAGCGGGCGTTGACCGCGCCGATCAGAGCGTTGGTGAAGCCGACGCTGCTGCTGACGGCGCAAACGCCGATGCGCCCGGTCAGGCGACCATAGCTCTCGGCCATGTAGGAGGCGGTCTGCTCATTGTGCGTGTCGATGACGCGCAGGCCGGCCTGGCGTGCAGCGAAGAGGACAGGGTCAATGCCGTTGCCGCAGAGGGCGGCGACGAAGGTCACGCCGTGCGGTCTGAGCACAGCGGCGACGATATCTGCTCCGATCATGTGGGGGACCTCCTAACGGTTATTCACGTATTATAGCACAAAAGGAGAAAACGCGGGGCAAACGCGAGTCCCCTGTCTCGCCGGCGAAACGCGGCGAGACAGGGGACAAACGTCGGTGGTTGCCTGCCTGTGCCGGACAGACGCCGGGAAACCCTGAGTAGCGGAAACCAGCCCATTTCGCGATTTGGCCAGGCGCTGAACTGAAGGTCCGCTTCTAAGCCGTTTCTGCGGCACTTGCGCTTAGAAGCCGGGCTTCAGCCGAGCGCTCGCCGCCTGCCGTGCACGGGCTCAAGCGCTGGCAACGGATTTGGAACACGGATTACACGGAACTGGCAACGGATTTGGAACGCGGATGACACGGATGGCACGGAACTGGCAACGGATTTGGAACACGAATTACACGGACGGGCTGTTCACGGATGAAGGCGCGGATGGCACGGAACTGGCAACGGATGGGGGCACGGCAGGCACGGAAGCACGGAAACGCCAGAAAGCGCGTAGGGCGCGGTTTCTCCCGCGTCCCCGTTTGGGCGGAACCGGCTCACGGCGGCGGAGGAGGCCGCCTTTCTAGACGATCAAGCACGCTGCTTGTGTCCGATTTGTGTTTGACGCATCAGTACAGGCGTTATATAATGGTGAGAGAGAGGGGAGGCATGTTTGACACAATCAGCATAACTGACCTCCGTCGTCACTTCACCGCTGTTCTCGATGCGGTCGAGAAGAAGCGGGCAATGTACGTGGTGACTCGCAGGAAACAAGCTGTGGCCGTTCTCATTTTATACAGCACGTATGTGAAATTGCAGAAACTGAATGGCAAGTATATGGGCTTCGAATTTGGCGATCTCTTGGGCAAGATGGCTGGACTGCATGCCAGTGTGTCGGATGACGAAATAGAGGCTGATCTCGTGCAGGCAGCGCAGGAACCGAGTGGCAAGCGTAGGCCACACAGGATTGCGCGCAAGGAATCAGGGGAAGGACGCCAACGGAGGTGACAACAATGGGGGCTGAACGACGGGTGGTGCGGGCGGCGCGGGGGCTGGAGCTGTCGTGTAAGGGCTGGCAGCAGGAAGCGGCGCTGCGCATGTTGATGAATAACCTCGATCCGGAGGTGGCCGAGAAACCGGACGAGTTGATCGTGTATGGCGGGCGGGGCAAAGCGGCGCGCAACTGGCAGTGCTTCGACGCGATCGTGCGCTGCCTGCGCAGCCTGGAAGGCGACGAGACGCTGCTGGTGCAGTCGGGCAAGCCGGTGGGCGTCTTCAAGACGTATCCGGACGCGCCGCGCGTGCTGATCGCCAATGCCAACCTGGTGCCGGCCTGGGCCACGCTGGAGAAGTTCGACGAGTTCGACCGCATGGGCCTGACCATGTATGGCCAGATGACGGCGGGAAGCTGGATCTATATCGGCTCGCAGGGCATCTTGCAGGGCACGTATGAGACATTGGCCTCTGCTGCTGAGCAGCACTTCCACAGCAGCCTGAAGGGCAAGCTGACGCTGAGCGCCGGGCTGGGTGGTATGGGCGGGGCGCAGCCGCTGGCCGTGACGATGAATGAAGGGGTGGCGCTGATCGTGGAGGTCGACGAGCGGCGCATCCGGCGGCGGCTGGAGACGAAGTATCTGGACGTGTGGACGGCTAATCTCGACGAGGCGCTGCGCATGGTGGAGCGGGCCAGGAGCCGCGGCGAGGCGCTCTCGATCGGTTTGCTGGGCAACGCGGCCGAGGTGCACCCTGAGTTAGTGCGACGCGGCGTCGTTCCTGACATTGTGACAGACCAGACGTCGGCGCATGACCCGCTGAATTATGTGCCGGTGGGATTGTCGGTAGCAGAATCGGAAGAACTAGGGAAGTCGAATCCGGCAGAGCATACGCTCCGCTCGCGCCAGAGCATGGCGCTGCATGTGCAGGCGATGCTGGCCTTCCAGCGCATGGGCGCGATTGTCTTCGACTATGGCAACAATCTGCGCCAGCAGGCGTTCAATGAGGGCGTTACGGATGCGTTCGACTATCCGGGCTTTGTGCCGGCCTACATTCGCCCACTCTTCTGCGAGGGCAAGGGGCCATTTCGCTGGGCGGCGCTCTCCGGCGACCCGGAAGATATCTACCGCACCGATGAAGCGGTGCTGCGCGAGTTCGGCGGCGATACGCACCTGACGCGTTGGATCAAGATGGCGCAGAAGCAGGTGGCCTTCCAGGGGCTGCCGGCGCGCATCTGCTGGCTGGGCTATGGAGAGCGGGCGCGCTTTGGCCTGATCATCAATGACATGGTTGCCCGCGGCGAACTGAAAGCGCCTATCGTCATCGGCCGCGACCATTTGGATGGCGGATCGGTGGCGTCGCCCAACCGTGAGACGGAGAAGATGCGCGACGGGTCGGACGCCATTGCCGATTGGCCGTTGCTGAATGCGCTGATCAACGCTGTCGGTGGGGCGACCTGGGTGTCGATCCACCACGGCGGGGGCGTGGGGATTGGCTACTCGATACACGCCGGGCAAGTGACGGTTGCCGACGGCACGCCGGAGGCAGCGCGGCGGCTGGAGCGCGTGTTGACGACCGACCCGGGCATGGCGATTATCCGCCACGCTGACGCCGGTTACCCAGAGGCCATCGCTGCGGCGCGCCGGCATGGCATCACGATACCGGCGTAGGGAAATGGGACGCGGATGGACACGGAAGTAGCCGCGGATGAGCACAGATCGGACAAAGAAGATCGGTGCTCATCCGTGAGGTTACCGTGTGCATCCGTGTCCCGCTGCTCTGCGCTTGCGTTCTGGGGAATGACGTGCTATAGTATTGGCGCACTCATCACGGGAGCTAACTTAGGAGACAATAATGCCTGATAAGCAGACAAAGGAAACGCCCGCGGCGACACAGGCGACGAGACAGCCAGCGCGCCAATTGCCGGTTGTCCTGGGGCCGATCATCATTATCGTTATTCTGGCGCTCTTTTGGCTGCCGCAGCTTGTGAGTAACGCCGCGGCTACGGTCAACGGCGAAAGCATCAGCCAGGCCGAACTCGACAGACGCGTGGGCTTTGAGCGACTGTGGAACCAGTGGGCGGGTAACACGCTTGCGACAAGTGGGCCCGAGGCGGCGCTGTTCAGGAATCAGGTGCTCGACGTGCTGGTTGAGAACCGAATGGTGATGCAGGAAGCGAAGAAGGTCGGGGTAACCGCGTCAACAACTGATGTGACGGCCAGCGTCACTAACATGGCGAGTCAGTTGGGGATAACCGAGGCGCAAATGACCGCGGATCTAAGCAAAGCTGGCCTATCGCGGCAGACGTTGGAGACGGTGTTGCGCGAGGACTTGATTGTCAACCGTTATATGTCGCTGATTGTTGCACCGACGGGAAGCGACGAGGAACGACAGACCGCGATCCGTAACTGGTACAATGACAAGCTGGCCAAGGTAAACATCACCAAGCATGTCTCCAGCGGCGGCGCCAAGGTGGGACAGGCCGCACCCGACTTTACGCTGAACGGCCTCGACGGCAAGCCGGTCAAGTTGAGCGACTACAAGGGGCAGGCGGTCTTGATCAACTTCTGGGCGACGTGGTGCAAGCCCTGTCGTGCCGAGATGCCGGACATCGAGGCGGTGTGGAAGGCGTACAAAGATCGCGGCGCCGTCGTGCTGGCCGTCAACCTGACCAACCAGGATAAAGTGAGCGACGTGACGCAGTACATCAAAGAGTTAGGCCTGACCTTCCCCGTGCTGCTCGATGAGAATGGCAGCGTGGCGTCGCTTTACCGCGTAGGCCCCATTCCCTCGTCCTATTTTGTGAACCGGCAGGGCGTGCTGAGCATCGTGCAGGTTGGCACGATGTCACGCTCAACCATGGAGCAACGTCTGGTCAAGATGCTCCAATAAACAAACGAAACCTCCCGTAGGGTCCGAGACTCCGGAGAGGTTTCTGCTTGAGGTGCAACATGCAACTGACATTCCACGGGGCTGTGCGCACAGTTACTGGATCGATGCACCTGGTGGAAGCCAATGGTCACCGCATCTTACTCGACTGCGGCCTCTTCCAGGGCCACCGCGCTGAAGCGTACGAGCGCAACAGCACGTTCCCGTTCGATCCCCGCTCAATCGAAACCGTGATCCTCTCCCATGCCCATATCGACCACTGTGGCAATCTGCCGAGCCTTGTTAAGAAGGGCTTCCACGGCGACATTCTGTGCACGGCGGCGACGCGCGATCTGGCGGCTGTGATGCTGCGTGACTCTGCGCACATCCAGGTGTCGGACACGTTGTTTGTCAACAAGATTCGGGCGCGCCAGGGCCAGCCGCCCGTGCAGCCGCTCTATGCGCCTGAGGATGCGGAGCATACGATTGATCACCTGGTTGGCTTCAGCTACGAGCGGCCAATCCCGGTTGCGTCGGGCATCACACTCACCTTCCATGATGCCGGGCATATCCTGGGGTCTGCGACCGTGATGCTGGAACTCAGAGAACGCGGCAAGACGGTGCGCCTGGGCTTTACGGGCGACCTGGGCCGGCGCAATACGCCCATCCTCAAAGACCCAACTGTCGTGCATGACATCGATGTCCTGATTACGGAAAGCACCTACGCTGACACAAATCACGAGCCGATTGCAAAGGGCGAGGAAAACCTGACGGCGATCATCAACGACACATGTAAACAGGGTGGGCGCGTGATCGTGCCCGCCTTTGCCGTGGGGCGCACGCAGGAGATTGTCTACGCCCTGAACAGGCAGCGGCGGGCAGGGCTGCTGGTTGATGTGCCGTTCTATGTCGACAGCCCCCTGGCTCTGGATGCAACCGATGTGTTTCGCCTGCACCCGGAGTGTTTCGACGAGGAAACGACAGCATTCTTGCACAAGAGTGAAGACCCATTTGGCTTCCGCCGCTTGACCTACATCCGCGATGTCGAGGAATCGAAGAAGCTCAACACAGAGAAAAAGCCGTTTGTGGTGCTGGCTGCCTCCGGCATGTGTGAATCGGGGCGGGTGACACATCATCTCAAGAATGGCATTGAGAATCCTAACAACACGGTGGTTCTGGTCAGCTACCAGGCGGAGAACACGCTGGGGCGGCGGCTGCAAGAAGGGCAGAAGATCGTACGCATCTTCGGTGAGGAGTATCACGTCAACGCCAAGATCGAGGTGCTCAGCGGCTTCAGCGCCCATGCCGACCACGATGATCTGCTGTGGTGGGTGGGCCAGGTGGGGCCAACGCTGCAGCAGGTGTTTGCTGTCCATGGTGAAGCGCAGAATGCTGAGTTGCTGGCGACCGATCTGCGCCAGGCCGGGATCAAGCAGGTGACAGTGCCACAGCCGGGCGACAAGGTGCAGTTGTAATGCGGCAGCCAGGCGCCGTTGCCATGACCTGTACGCAAGGCGTCAACGTGACAACGGCGCAATCTCGCTGAGAAAAACGACACAAGAGGGGAGAGGGAACACATGACAGCACAACCACGCGTGCGATTTGCCATTGTTGGGTTTGGCGGGGTCATCGGCGCCACACATATTGCCACACTGAAGCGTATCCCCGAGGCGGAGCTGGTGGGCCTGGCCGACATCGATGCGGTGCGCGGCGCAGCACGAGCCGCAGAGGCCGGCGTGCCATTCTTCACCGATCACGCCAGGATGCTGAAGGAGACCAACCCGGACGTCCTTGTTGTCACCACGCCGCACCCCTTCCATCCCAGCCTGGCGATGGAAGCGCTCGCTGGAGGGCGCCATGTGTTGTGCGAGAAACCGATGGCCATCGATGTGGCCTCTGCTGACGCCATGATCGCCGCCGCAGACAGAGCCGGGCGTATTTTGGCGATCAATTTCCAATCGCGTTTCCGGGCGTCGGTTGAGAAAGCGCGCGCCTTGATCGACGAAGGCGCGGTCGGCCCGCTGCTGCGCGTGCTGAGCATCGAGCCGTGGTTCCGGCCAGAAACGTATTTTCGCCAGTCGAGTTGGCGTGGCACATGGAATGGAGAGGGCGGCGGCGTGCTGTTCAACCAGGCGCCGCATTCGCTGGACCTGCTGTGCTATCTGGCGGGCAGGCCGAGCAAAGTGTGGGGCTGGACGCGCACGCGCCATCATCACATCGAGACGGAAGACACGGCGCAGGCCATGCTCGAGTTCGCCAACGGCGCGGCCGGCTACCTGTGTTTCAGTACATATGAGGATGGAGCCGAACGCCGGCTGGAGATTGCTGGCGAAAATGGCGTCATCGAGTTGGTTGGCCCAAAGGTGATTGTGCGCCGGCTCAATCCGCCGCTGCCGGTCTTCTCGGACACGACCACGGAGACATTCGGTAAGCCCACGAGCACGACAGAGGTCTTTGACTTCGCTGATGATCGCGGGCTGCACTATCATATCTACTTGGACCTGATTGCAGCGATCAAGGAAGGCCGCCAGCCGCGCTGCAACGGCAGGCAAGGCGTGATGTCGTTGGAGTTGGCAAACGCCATCGTATTGTCTAGCTACCAGGGCGGCCAGCCGGTGACACTGCCGGTCGATCGTTCCGCGTACAGTACGCTGTTGCATGACTTGCAGGCAAAGGCGAAGCAGTAAGGAAGAATACATTGGTTGGAGGAGATCATGGCAAAGAAACCTGTTGACCCGTTCAGCCTGAGTGCTGAGCAGATACTGGCATACTTGTCCAAAAATCGTCCGCTTTTCCCTGAGTTGGAGGCAGCCCGGGCCAACAGCGCGGCTCTGCGCTCGTCCCCGGCTGCCAGGGCAGTGCTGGAAGAGACCGAACCGAGAATGGCCGATCCGGCGCACATTCCCCTGACGACATACACGAAGGCCAGCCTGTTCGCTCTGACTGGCGATCGCGAGCAATTCGAGGACCCCTATTTCAGCAAGCGTGGCATGTTGGCAGGTGCCACCCTGCGCCTCTTTTTCGGCCAGAAAGAACTGCGTGATGTTGTGCAGGACTACATCTGGAACATCTGCGAAGAGACGACGTGGGTCTTGCCTGCGCACAGCAGGCGCTCAATTGACCTCTTCTCGGCGGAGACGGCCTTCAACCTGGCCGAGACGCTCGCCTTGCTGGGCGATACACTGGATGCAGCGATCAGGGCGCGTGTGCGCCGTGAGATCGAGCAACGCATCTTCCAGCCGTACCTTGAGTGGTACGACGCCATGGAGTGGTACAGAGCGAAAATGAACTGGAACGGCGTCTGCAACAGCTCGGTCGCGGCGACGTTCCTCCTGCTCGATCCCGAGCGGCAGCGTGCGGCGAAGGCCGTCGAGATTGCGCTGAAGGGCTTGCAGGTGTTCATTGCTACCGCGTTCGAAGAGGACGGCGCATCGTCGGAGGGCGTGGGATACTGGCACTACGGGCTGCACAACTTTGTGCCGTTGGCCGAGATGCTGCGCGCGGCCAGCGACGGCGCCGTTGATCTTCTGGCCGGAGAGCGCATGCACGCGATTGCGCAGTACCCGGCGAAGGCCATGCTCTCGCCCGGACACTACACCTGCTTTGCCGACTCACACGAACTGAGCACGTTCTACCCCGGCATGGTCGTGCGCCTGGCCGAGCGCGCGGGAACCCCCGAACTGCGTGGCATTCTGAAAGGCGGGAGCGATCACTGGTACTGGCGCATCTCGATGATGCTGCGCGACATTCTGTGGTGGGACGGCTCGTACCAGGCAGATGTACGCGTCAGTGACGTTTTCCTGCCGTCGGGCGCGGTGGCGCGCATGGAGGCGCAGACCGCGCAAGGCACGCCGGTCGTGGCGGCGATCAAGGGCGGCAACAATGGTGTGCCGCACAACAACAATGACATCGGCAGCTTCATGGTTCACGTCGGTGATGAGAGTTTGCTCACCGATCCCGGCGGCGGGCTCTACACCCGGCAATACTTCAGCGCGGAGCGCTACCAGAACATCTTCTGCAACTCCTATGGCCACGGCGTGCCGCGCATTGGCGGCAAGCTCCAGCCCGAAGGGAGCGAGTATTACGGTGAGATCACGATGGATGCCAGCGGCCCGCACAAGACAGCCGTGGTTGAGTTTGCGCATGCCTATGCGTTGCCGAACTTGAGCGGAGCGCGGCGACAACTGACGGTTGAGGCCGAGGGTAAGCAGGCCGGCACGGTCATCTTGCAGGATGACTTCACATTTTCCGGCAAGCCGGAGCAGGTGGAAGAGGCGTTCATGACGTGGGCTGAGGTCGAGGTGAACGGGGCCACGGCTGTGGTGCGTGGCAAGAAGCATAGCCTGCGTCTGACGATCGAGTCTCCCTCCGGCGCAGCGTTCAGCCTGGAGCGGCTGGAGAAGGAAAGCAAAGAAAACGAGAAGCCGGAGATCCTGAAGCGCCTGACGTTTGTGCTGCCTGAAGCGATGACGCAGCAGGCGCGGGTGCGCATGGAGGTCGTTTAGCACCCCATGTATGACCTCAGTGATTTTGTCGCGCGCGTCAGCGACACGGTCGCAGCGCATCGCCTGGGCGCTCCGGGAGCGTATCGACGCTGGAGCCGCGAGTGGCAGGGGCGCGCGCTTGAGACTGCCCCGTATCCCTACGGCTGCGCTGACGCGGCCAACATTCTCTACACGATTGGCTGCTTGCCCCGCGACCCGGACGAGCGCAAGGGCTGGGTAGCCACGCTGCAAGACCTGCAAGACCCCGGCACGGGCATGTTCAACGAAGAGACGCATCACCCGATCCACACCACAGCGCACTGTATCGCTGCGCTGGAGCTGTTCGACGCCGGCCCGCTACATCCGGTCAGCGGACTGTGGGATCTGCGCAATGTGCAGCGCATGGAGTCGTGGCTGGAGACGCTGGACTGGTGGAACAACCCGTGGACGGCGTCGCACAAGGGGGCGGGGCTTTATGTGTCGCTGGTGTTGACCGGCGCGGTGTCGCTGGACTGGCAGGATCGCTACTTCTCCTGGCTGTGGATCAACACTGACCCGGAGACTGGCTTTCTGCGGCGCGGCTACGTGAAGCCGGTGCAGCATGGCGACACGCTGTCCATCTTTCCGCATCTGGCCGGCACGTTCCACTACTTCTTCAACCATGTCTACGCGCGGCGGCCGTTCCGCTATGCGGCGGTGGTGGTGGATACCTGCCTGCGCCTATTCGACAAGCAGGAGTACCCGCTGGGCAAGCGCGTCGGCTTTGCCGAGATCGACTGGGTGTTCTGTCTGGCGCGCAGTGTGCAGCAAAGCGGCCATCGCTTTGCGGAGTGCCGCGAGGCTCTGCTGTCGTTTGCTGAGCAGTATGTGCCCTATTTGTGCGGGCTGGATGCGCAGCATAGCGAGCAGTTTGACGACTTGCACGCGCTCTTTGGCGCCATGTGCTGCCTGGCTGAGTTGCAACAGGCTGTGCCGGGGCTGATCAAGACAGAGCGGCCGCTGAAGCTGGTGCTCGATCGCAGGCCGTTCATATAGAGCAAGGAGTAGGGAGGAGAGAGCAGAGAGCAGGGAGCAGAGACCAGAGAGCAGAGACCAGAGAGCCACAAAGACCACCGAGGTCTCAGAGACCTCGGTGGTCTTTGACGTACGCAACGGGTTGGCGTCAGACAAGGATGTCTGACCTACGCGACGGTTAGTGGCGTCAGAAACTCGATGGCCTCGGCGAGGGCGTCGTCGTGGCCAAAGCCCCCCGCCTTTGTGATGACCGGAATGCCAGGCAGCAAACCACCTTGCAGGACTCCCCAGGGAATGCCGCTCTCCAATTGCCCCAGTAGCCAGATGGGCGCTCGCAGCGCCCCCAGCACAGCCGCGGCAATGTCGCCGCCGGTGAGAATGAGCGCGCCGATGCAGCGGCGTGACGCGATCTCTTGCACGACCCGCGCCAGAGCAGCGGCGACAGCGTCGCCTCCCAGGGCTGAGTCTGCCATGTCCAGCGTGCTGAGCACAGTGTGATGGCCGGAAGCCAGCGACATGGCCGTGGTTTCGACGAGGTGATCGAAGGCGAGGCGGTCGGTCAAAAAGCCGCAGTCTGGCGTGATGAGCGCCGCGTCGCTGTCGCCCGCGGCGTAGACCTGCCGCCGGGTTCGTGGGTGGCGGCTGCCGGCAACGATCAGGACAGCCCCGGTTGCGTGTTGCGCCCCGGGCAGAAAGGACGGCAGCAAGGGTGCAGGCAACGTTTGGACCAACGCCAGAGCCAGGCCGGCGGAGCCACAGAGCAGGCGTCCCTCGCATTGAACAGACGCTTGCGCGATGACGGCGAGGTCATCGTCCGTCTCAGCATCGGCGACGAGGATGCCCGGTTGCTGCATAGCGGAGCAGATCGCGGCAACGCCGCGACGGACGACGGCGAGGCTCAGCAGGTGGACAGGCCTGCTCTGGCGGAAGAGCGCGAGCACGTCAGACGTCTCGATCTCGCCGGCAAAGGCTGTGCGCTCAAGCGGGACTCCGCTGACCAGTTGCCGTCCGTTCACCGTTGTGCGCCCCTGGGCGGGAAAGGCCGGGGCGACCAGCGCCTGCGAGATGCCAAGCGCATCCATGGCCGCGTTCAATTCGGCGGCTGGATGGCCGCGCAGCGTAGAGTCCATTTTCTTGTAGACCAGGGAAGCGGGTTGGACGCGGCTGGCGATCTCGTGAACGCGGGTGTATGCAGCCTGTGGGGACAGGTGACGGCTTTCGCTGGAGGCGAGCAGGACGTCCGCAGCAGGGATGGACGCTGCGTCCAGCGCCAGGATCGTGCGGAAGCCCGCCAATGCAAAGGGCGCGCCCGTGTCGGCGGCGCCGGTGGTGTCATCGGCGATGATGGCAAGCTGTGACATAGGCATCATTGTCCTGGCCTCTGCTGGCGGCGTAGATAGCGGAGGCTGTTGTTTTGTGAGTGGCAGGTATGGAAACCTGCCCTACAGACTGGAGTGGCAGGTATGGATGTCAGTGCTCGTAGGGTTTTACCCCTTTTTGCTCGTTAACA
>CAYOEZ010000034.1:0-27439 GCA_964402955.1 uncultured Ktedonobacterales bacterium
CTTCGACTACGACGCCGCGAGCGGCGCCATCGCGAACCGGCGGCCCTTCATCGTCGTACCTGACACGGATGGCGTCGCCGACGGCATGACGGTGGACAGCGAAGGCTTCATCTGGAGCGCACAGTGGGGAGGCTGGCGCATCACACGTTATGACCCGGCGGGCAAGATCGAGCGTGTTGTGCGCATGCCGGTTGAGCGGCCCTCATGCTGTGCCTTTGGCGGCAAGAACCTGGATGAGTTGTACATCACCTCTGCTGCCACGACGATTAGCCCCGAGGAGCGCAGCAAGCAGCCCTGGATCGGCGATCTTTTGCGCATCTATCCCGGCGTCAAGGGCCAGCCCGAGCCGGAGTTCGGCGGCTAGTACTACTACTGTACATCAGTAAGGACGGCCTTCTTCACCGCAGAGACGCAGAGAACACAGAGAAAAAAGGCAAGAACTCAGTGCTCTCTGCGTCTCTGCGGTGGATTCACGCCCTCGCGGGTGAAAAGTACGGTAGTAGTACTAGAAGCCCGTCGGAGAGCCAATGCCGGAGGTCATTTCTACCGCAGAGACACCCGATGGAGCGGGGTGAGCTTCGCAGAGAGAGCCTGCCCCGCTGTATCGGGCATCGCCGAGAAAGAGCACAGAAAACCATCAAAACCTCTGCGTACTCTGCGTCTCTGCGGTGAGACAACTCTCTCCGACAAGCTGCTAGAAGCGAACGCCCTCCCGCCGTCTTGTTACGCCATATCAACTGTGATGGAATGACGTCATGCGTGGACTAAAGCAGTTCGAGGACACAATTGAATCCATGGTGGAAGGTTCCATGGCGCAGGCCATGACCGGCCACCTGCAACCGGTCGAGATAGCCAAGAAGCTGGCGCGCGCCATGGACAGCGGCCAAACCATCGCTGCCGACAGGACCCTCGTCCCCAACGAGTACACTGTCCACATGCATCCAGACGACTTCGCCGTGCTGGCGCCCTTCCGCCAATCGCTGCAGCGCGAGCTTGCCGCACATCTGCGCGCCCTGGCCGAGGAGCGCGGTCTGGGCTTCGTCGCTCCACCACACGTCACACTGCATGAGGATAGTGCTATCCGTCCGCGCCGCATGCGCATCGAGGCGTCGCTGGCCGACGCGGTCGCGCCCGCTGCGCAGAGCATGCAAGCGCAGTTCACCGCGCCGCTGCCCGTGGCCCAGGTGCGGGCTCAACTCGACCGCTCCGCCAGGCTGCTGTTCGCCGCCAACCGCTCTGTGTCATTGGACAAACCTGTGCTCAGCCTGGGGCGACAGATCGACAACAACGTTGTCATCGAGGACAAACGGGTCTCACGCCATCATGCCCAGTTGCGCTTCGAGCACAACAGCTACGTCCTCTATGATCTGGCCAGCGCCAACGGCACGCAGGTCAACGGCGCGCCCGTCGAGCAGGTCCTGCTGCATGATGGCGACCGCATCTCATTCGGCGGCGTCGAGGCCACCTTCCAGCGCAAGCAGCGGGAGGCCAAACGTGGAGCGTGATGTCACGATCCTCTTGTTGCGCATTGGCCTGGTGGCAGTGCTCTATTTTTTCTTGTTCCAGTTGCTGCTGGTTTTGTGGCGAGACCTGCGTCCCCAGAGCGCCGCCAGCCCGCCGCCACAAGCAGCGACCGGCCCGGCGCTTGATGTCATCGACCCGGCAGGGTCAGGCAAAGCAGCCGCTGAAACGATCCCCTTGCAGACGATTACCAGCCTGGGACGCGGCCCGCAGAACACGATCGTGTTGAACGATATCTCGATCTCTGCCGATCACGCCCTGATATCGTACCGGCTGGGCCAGTGGTGGGTGGAAGACGTGGGCAGCAGGAATGGCACGTACCTCAATGATGTGCGCATCGACCAACCAACGGTCATCCATGGCAGCGATGTGGTGCGCGTCGGGATGGTGAGCCTGGGCGTGCGCGTCTGAGGCAGAGGCAATGCAATCCGGTTTGAGGAGGCTGAACGTGGCAGACGTCAAGATCGCTATCATCGGCGGCAGTGGTATCTACCAGATGGAAGGGTTGACCGAAGTCGAGGAAGTCAATATCAAGACGCCATTTGGCGACCCCAGCGATAGCATTGTTATCGGCACACTCGAAGGGCAGCGCGTCGCATTCCTGCCGCGGCACGGGCGCGGTCATCGCATCGCCCCGTCCGAGCTGCCGGTGCGCGCCAACATCTTCGCGCTGAAAACACTCGGCGTCGAGCACATCATCAGCTTGAGCGCCTGCGGCAGCCTGAAGCAAGAGCTTGCGCCGCAGGACATCGTCATCCCCGACCAACTATTCGATCGCACCAAAGAGCGCGCCAGCACATTCTTCGGCAACGGTCTGGTCGTTCATATCAGCTTTGCCGATCCCTTCTGCCTTGAGCTAAGCGACATACTTTACAGGGCAGCCCAGGCCAGCAGCGCACACGTGCACAAGGGGGGCACACTCGTTGTCATGGAAGGCCCGGCCTTTTCCACCAAAGCCGAGTCGCGCATCTACCGCCAGTGGGGCGCCGACCTGATCGGCATGACGGCGCTGCCCGAAGCCAAGCTCGCGCGCGAGGCTGAGATGTGCTATGCTACCGTCGCCTGCGTCACCGACTACGACTGCTGGCATCCAGAACACGATTCAGTCACGGTCGAGATGGTCGTTGGCAACCTGCTCAAGAACGCAGCCACCAGCAAAAGCATCGTGCGCCATGCGGTGAAGGCCATTCCCGCCCACCGTGGCTGCTCCTGCGCCAGCGCTCTCAAGGATGCCATTATTAGCTCTCGCGATTGCGTGCCCGCTGCGCTGAAGCGCGATCTGGCGCCATTGCTCGGCAAGTACCTCACGTGATGCGCGCCTCGCTGCGCGGCCACGAGCTGCTGCTTTTGATCTGCGCTCTGTCCGTTGGGGCGATCGGCCTTGCCACCATTGCCCTGGTCAAGGCTGGCTCTGTCTCGGCGGACAGCCTCAGACCCCTGTTTGTCTTTGCAGTGGTCGCCTTCGCTTTGCATCTTCTTCTCAGCGTCGTCGCCCCCCACAGCGATCAGGTCATCTTCCCCATCGCTGCCATGCTGACGATGATCGGCCTTGTCGCCGTGCAACGCTTCTCGTGGGAACCTGCTCTGGGCGCGGTGGGCCAGGCTCTGCCCGGCCGGCAGTTGGGGTGGATCGTCATTGGCGGCGGTCTGACGGCAGCCGCAGTGCTCACCCCTGGCCTGTTGCGGGCGCTCAAGCTCTATCGTTATGTCTGGTTGCTGGGCGGGCTGGCGCTCGTCGCGCTGACGTTGATTTTTGGAGAGGATGTGACCGGCACCGGCACGCGCTTGTGGATCGCCGTCGGCCCCTGGCGTTTCCAGCCGTCCGAGGTGCTTAAGATCCTCATGGTCGTCTTTCTGGCCAGCTATCTGGACGAGCGCCGCGAATTGCTGGCGGGCAACACCTTCCGTCTGGGGCCATTGCATCTGCCCCCCCTCCCTTACCTCTTGCCTTTGCTCCTGATGTGGGGTATCTCGCTGGCCATCCTGGTGCTCCAGGAAGACCTCGGAGCGGCGGTTCTGTTCTTCGCCATCTTTCTGGCTATGCTCTACATGGCGACCGGGCGAGCAAGCTATGTTGTCCTGGGCGGCTTGCTCTTCATGGTGGGGGCGCTGGCGGCATACGGCATGTTCGGACATGTGCAGGCACGCGTGGCCGTCTGGCTCAACCCCTGGGTCGACCCGGCCGGGCGTGGCTATCAGACCATACAGTCGCTGGTGGCCATGTCAGCGGGAGGCGTCTTTGGCGTCGGTCTGGGCTACGGCCATCCCGGCTACATCCCTGCCGTACACACGGACCTGGTGTTCGCCGCTCTCGGCGAAGAAATCGGGCTGGCCGGACTGCTGGCGATTGTCGGGCTCTACCTGGTTCTCGTTGCCCGCGGCATCCACATCGCCTTGCACACCGTCGACGGCTTTGCTGCGCTGCTGGCGGCCGGCCTCAGCCTGGCGCTCGGCATACAGGCGCTGCTCATTATTGGCGGCACGCTGCGTGTATTTCCATTGACGGGCATTACGCTGCCCTTCATTAGTTACGGCGGCAGTTCGCTGGTAACAAACTACCTGCTGATTGGCATATTGTTGCGTGTCTCGATGGAGAGACAAGCAGGCTGACAAGGAGTGTCATGCATGGGTAACGTCATCGTTCCCGAAGCCGGCGCCGTCCCGGCCACAGCCGACGTCGTCATCATCGGCGCAGGCATTGTCGGCGCAGCGACTGCGTTTTTCGCCTCAAGGGCAGGGATGAATGCCGTCGTGGTGGAGCGGCGCGAACAACCAGGTATGCTCGCCACCGCTGTCTCGTCGGAATGCGTGCGCGAACAGTGGACACAGCCGCACAACATCGACATGATGAGCGAGTCGCTGGACATAATCGAGCATTTCGCCGATCTGCTGACGCTGCCCGGCTATGACATCAGCCTCCACCAGCAGGGCTACCTGTTCCTGACCGCCGATGCGCAGCGAGCGCATCACTTCGAGAAGCTTATCGCCAGGCAGCGCCATTACGGCCTGCGCAGCGCAGAATTGCTCGACGGCGCAGAGGTACGGCGGCGCTTCCCCTGGGTATCGGCAGACGTCGTCGCCGGGCGCTTCAACCAGCGCGATGGCTGGCTGGCGGTTCACGAAATGCTCTGGGGATTCATCAAAGGCAGCCATGCACTCTATCTGATGCAGACGGCTGCCACGGCCATCGAACGCGACAGCCGTGGCGTATGTGCAGTTCTCACCGACCGCGGGCGCATTGCCGCCCGACGCGTCGTCATTGCGGCCGGCCCATTTGCAGGCAAGATCGCAGCGCTGGCAGGGGTGGACCTGCCGCTGCTCAATGTGCGACGCCAGGAAGTGAGGCTGTCCCGACACGGTATCTGCCCGGCCGCGGCGCCCATGGTCGTGGACGACGATAGGCACGTCTACTGGCGGCCCGATGGCCCGGCCGCGCTGCTTGGCGGCGGCGAGATGGACAATGTCACCGGCGAGCCGCTCGATCGTGTTCCCGCCGACTGGGCATTCGCCGCCCAAGTGCTGGAAAACGCCATGCGGCTCAGCCCGTTCTGGGAAGAAGCAGCAAACACACTGAAGGCCAGTGAGGTCTTCATAAACGCCGGTCAGTATTCCTACGTGGCAGATCACTGCCCGGTTGTGGGCGCGACGCCTGTGCCTGGACTGTACCTGAATGCAGCCTACGACGGCCACGGCGTCATGGGTGCGCCCGCCGGCAGCCGCTTGCTTGTCGATCTGATCACCGGACGCGTCCCGGCTGCAGCCAACCCATTCTGCCTCGAGCGGCTGGCGTCTGGCCGCCACTTGCACACTGAAGAAGCGATACTTTAGCATCCTCTCGCACTGGTCAAACTGCGAGAGGATACACTCAGGCAACCTGCTATGCTTTCTGGTCGCACGGTCCTGCGTGGGCACATCGCCCGCGCTGGACGCTGGTTTCTGATCGTCTTTGTTGTGATGAGCCTGGCCATTCCCTACTGGATGATCGTGCGCGGGCCCGACATCCTGGCGCGCCCGGAGAACGTCCGCCCGCTCGACGAGGAAGCGCGCACGCTGCGCGGGCGCATTCTCGACGCCAAGGGTGTGGAGCTGGCGCACAGCGTTAGCGATGCCGATGGTTATGTAAAGCGCGTCTATTCCTCCCCGTCCATTGCGCACGTCACTGGCTACTGGAGCTTGCGCTTTGGCGTCAGCGCCATCGAGGCCGCCCAGAATGACACCCTGCGCGGCGCTCAGAGCCAGTCGCTTCAGACCGAGCTGGAAAACGCCCTCCTGCACCGGCCAACCACGGGCCAGGACGTTGTCCTGACCATTGACAACCGCATTCAGTCCGTGGCGGATGCTGCGTTGGGCAACGAGCGCGGCGCCATCGTTGTCCTCGATGTGCACAGTGGCGCAGTCGTTGCCATGGTCAGCCATCCCACCTACGACCCCAACCGCCTCGACAGCGACATCGACAAACTCAAGAGCGATCCCAACCGCCCTCTGCTGAATCGCGCCACTCAGGGCTTGTATCCTCCCGGCTCCACGTTCAAGACGGTGACGCTGGCAAGCGCACTCGAGAAGCAGACAGTCTCCACGTCGACCGTCTTCACTTACAGCCTGCGCCCGCCCGGCGGCCAGCACCACGGCTGGTGGCACGTCAGTGACCAGGGCATACTCTGCGAGAATCACCCCACCAACAACTCACCGTTCGACCTGGCCGGCGCCTTTATCTGGTCGTGCAACGTCGCCTTCGGCGACATCGGGCTGGCCATCGGCCCCGACGCCTACCGCGAGTCCGCGCGCCGCTTTGGCCTGGACGCGCCGCTCCCCTTCGACCTGCCCACGGCCACGAGCCGTCTCTTCCAGACGCCCGACTACTTCACCGGACAGGAACGCTTCTATGCTCTGGCCTCGACGGCCTTTGGCCAGGGCCAGATCACCGTCACGCCGCTGCAGATGGCGCTGGTCGCCGCAACCATCGCCAACGACGGCAAGATGCCCCGGCCATATCTGGTCGCGCGTGTCCAGTCGCCGGCCGGGCGCACGCTGACGGTTGCGCAACCGCGTCTGCTGGCCACAGTAATGTCGCCCGCCACCGCCTCCACGGTACGGCAGATGATGGTGGCGTCGGTCGACAGCGGCTGGGCAAACCCGGCTGGCATCAAAGGAGTCAAGGTGGGCGGGAAGACCGGCACGGCAGAAACGGCGGTTCAGGCCGATCCTCACTCCTGGTTCATCGGCTTCGTCCCTGGCGATTCACCACGCTACGCCATTGCCGTGGTCATGGAACGGGCAGGGTTCGGCTCAGCCCAGGCCGCGCCCGCGGCCAGGAAGGTCATGGAAGCGTTGCTTCAGGAGAAGTGACAATGCGCTTCTTCGAACGCGTGTATGACGTGGTGCGGATGATCCCCAGTGGCAGAGTTGCCTCATACGGCCAGATTGCCGCGCTCCTGGAACACCCCCGTGCTGCGCGCACGGTTGGCTGGGCGCTGCATTCCGTGCCCGAAGGCAGCGCTGTACCCTGGCATCGCGTCGTCAACAGCCACGGCGGCATGTCGACGTCTAGCTTTAGCGACCCTCCCGACCTGCAGCGCCAGTTGCTCGAAGCCGAAGGTGTCGAGTTCGATGCTCAGGGCTGTGTTGACCTGCGCCGCTTCGGCTGGGACACGTGGCAACTACCCCCTTCTCCTCCGCAGGGAGAAGACCGGGATGAGAGTGCCCCATGACCTACGAAGAGCTTATCGCTCGCCGCAACCACATCTACCGCCGCAGCGCAGACAGACGGGTGCGCAGAGAGCACGAAGCGCTCACCTTTATCAATGAGGTAGGCTTCTGTTTCCTGTTCTCGTCGGAAGGCAGCGAGCTGCCGACGCTCTACGAAGCCATCCTGGGCCAGCCGTCGCAGTGGTCGACCCAGCATGACTACGAGACCGGCCTGGCCTGGCGTTGGAAAGACGACCTGCCCATCAGCCGCCAGTGCTTCTACGGCAAGCTGCTGCGCGACAAGCCTGTTCTGGTGTCGCTCGACATGTTCCCCTACTTCTATGCCATTTCCGGCAACTACGGTGACCTTGACCAGTACCTGGAAACGTACCAGGACGGCAAGATCAGCATCGGCGCCAAGCAGATCTACGAAGCATTACTTCAGCACGGCGCTCTGCCCACCAGCGAGCTGCGGCGCAAAGCCAATCTTGCCGGGCTCGAAAATGCCCGCGCCTTTGAGCGCGGGCTTGTTGAGCTACAGGTTGGCATGAATATCACAAAGACGGCCATTTCCGACGCCATCCGCTGGCACTATTGTTATGTCTACGACTTGCTGCCCCGCTGGCTGCCCGACCAGGTGCAGAAGGGACTCGCCATCAAGAGCCGCGACGCCTACCCTGTGATCCTGCACCGCTATATCAACAATGTTCTCATCGCCACGCCGCAGAGCATCACCCGCCTCTTCGGCTGGCCGCAGGAGACCGTGCAGCGTAGTATCGACGCACTCACGGCCCGGGACCAGATCCGTTCCGATGTCACCATCGACGGTCTAGACGGAGTGTGGCTTGCCAGCACAGAGCAGATCACCTTTCCTGGAAGTACGTCTCGCGCAGCTTCGCGAACTTGCCGTCGATGATCGCCTGGCGGATGCGCCGCATCAGTGTGGTCATGAAGTGAATGTTGTGCAGGGTGGTCAGCCGGTAGCCCAGCAACTCGCGTGCGATGAACAGATGGTGGATGTAGGCGCGCGAGAAGGTGCGGCACGTGTAACACGTGCACAGAGGATCCAACGGGCGCTGGTCATGTGTGTACCTGGTCCCCAGGACGTTTAGACGCAGTGCGGCGGATGAGTCCGGGTCGGCGCCCTTCTCCTCTCTGAACGTCGCCGGAGACACCAGCACAGCTCCGTTGCGCCCCCAGCGTGTGGGCGTCACACAATCGAACATGTCAACGCCCCGTTCGATGCACGCGAAGAAGTCATCGATTTCGCCGATGCCGAGCAAATGGCGCGGCTTGTTGTCGGGCAAGAGCGGAACCGTCCATTCCAGGATGGCGTGCATGTCGCGCTTGGATCGGCCCAGCGAACCGCCAATGGCGAAGCCGCCGCAAGGCAGCCCTGCCATGAACTGAGCGCTCTCCTCGCGCAGCGTGCGGTAGGCGCCCCCCTGCACAATGCCGAACAGCGTCTGCCGCGCGCTTCCGCAGCGCGCCTCATACTCGATGCAGCGTTCGGCCCAGCGGTGCGTGCGTCGCAGCGCCTGCCCCGTGTATTTCTCGTCGTCGAGCGGCGAAGTGCACTCGTCGAACGCCAGAATGATGTCGGCGCCCAGCTTGTGCTGAATCTCCAGCGAAATCTCAGGCGTCAGGCGGTGCAGCGAGCCATCAAGATGCGACTTGAACTGCACCCCGTCCTCGTCGATCTTGCTCAGCACCTCGCCGCGGTTGAGCGTGCGCTCGCCGCGCAGGTAGCGATCTTCGTCGGGGAAGATATCGGCGATCTTACCCACCCCATCGCGTATAGCCGCCCCCAGGCTGAACACCTGAAAGCCGCCGCTGTCGGTCAGGATGGGGCGCGGCCAGGCCATGAAGCCATGCAAACCGCCCATTTCTGCCACCAGGTCAGCCCCCGGGCGCAGATAGAGGTGGTAGGTGTTGCCCAGGATGATCTGCGCCCCCACTTCATCGAGATCGGCGGGGGTCAGCGTCTTGACCGTGGCCTGGGTGCCAACCGGCATGAAAGCCGGCGTTTCTACGTCACCATGTGGTGTGTGAAACAGACCGGCGCGCGCCCGGCTTCCTGTGTCTCGTGCAATGGTGCGGAATTCGAAGGTGTCCATGTCCCCTATTCTTGAGCAGCGCACATGTGGAGTGCGGTGACTCAGATGTGAAGTCAGATGTAGAGTGCGACGACTCCTGTCGTCGCAGCTATGCCTACGCGACGACAGGAGTGCCCGATAGAGCGGGGCAGGCTCTCGTCGCACTCCATAGGGCACTCCATAGCGCAAGCACTCCCGTTAGTAGAATATCGTGCGCGTGTGATGATACGGCAGCATTCCTGTCAGGTGTTGGCTGCTTTCCCATAGCCACCAATCAAGCTCGTAGGCGGCATAGCTGCGCCCGCTGTTCCGTAGCTCCTGGCGCATCAACTCAACCGCCCACACGGTGTGCGCCCTGATCTCCACTTCCTCGTCGCTGCCCGCGCTAAGCAAATCGCGCCCATCCACGCGCCGCGCCAGATCATCCTCGTAGACAAAGGTGCCAAAATGGCGTAGTATCTGCGGCAGCTTGTAGTCGGCGAAACAGGTCAGCTCATCGAGGTGTTGCAGCGCCCCCGGCCCCTTGTGGTCAAGGCTTCCCGCCAGGTCGCCCACCAGAATCTGCGCCCGCTTGTACAGGCGCACGGTATGGCCGTTGTAGAAAGTCACATCGTTGAAGGATGAAAGCTCCCTTGTCACCCTTAGCGCCAAATCGACCGCGTCGCCCTGTGCGGCCTCGATGAGTCGCACGCACGATCCCTCATAGCGCGTCTTGAGCGCCTCTCCCAACTCATGCAGATGCACTAACCGCTGCGCGTACAGCGGGATGGCGGCTGTCCCACGCAAGACGACGGCCAGGTCGCGCTCCGGCATCGTCGCCAGATACGACGCATCGAGGATCGGTATGCCCTCTTCCACGGAGCGCCTCAGGCTTGCCGCCAGCGCCCAGTACCCGTCCAGAACCTGATCGTTGTAGGCGACCTTCCAGCGCGGCTCGCCCCAGAAGCAGAAGTTCAGGCTGTCCAGGACGAAGATGTACATGGCCGTCTGTTCCGGCTCACCCGACCAGTGCAGGTCGCGATTCCAGGGCGGCACGGTGATGCCTGTCGCCAGGACGTCGCTGCAGAGCGACTGCAGCCGCTCCATGTCGATGTGCACGTACCGGGCGTGATCGACCACATAGCGCGTTGTGCTGAGCACACCCAGGCGATCGCTCATGGCAGCGCCTTCATCACGTTGATCATCTCGATCGCCGTCACAGCGGCGTCAAAGCCCTTGTTTCCCGCCTTGCCGCCGGCTCTGTCCAGCGCCTGCTCCATTGTATCGCAGGTCAGGACGCCAAAGATGACCGGGCGGCCGGTTTCCAGGCTGGTCGCGGCAACGCCGCTCGCCGTCCCCGCGGCCACATAGTCGAAATGGGGCGTTGACCCGCGCACGACCGCACCCAGGCAGATGACTGCGTCGTATTTGGCGCTGGCCGCCAGCCGGCGCGCCACCACCGGAATCTCCAGCGAGCCAGGGACGCGAACCACCAGGACTTTGTCGTCAGTCACCCCACAGCGCGTCAGAGCATCGAGCGCGCCGTCAAGCAGGCGATCGGTCACCAGGCTGTTGAACCTGGCGACGACGACAGCAATGCGTGCGCCCGCGCCGTCAAGCTTACCATCAACAAACGTTGGCATCTTAGTTATCTCCTCACTCTACAGCAAATGGCCCATCTTCTCCTGCTTGGTGCGCAGATAGGCCCGGTTGTAATCGTTTGGTTCCACGACAATCGGCACGCGCTCCACGACCTCGAGACCATACCCTTCAAGAGCAACGATCTTGCGCGGGTTGTTGGTCATCAGGCGCAGCTTCTTGAGGCCGAGATCGCAGAGAATCTGCGCCCCCACGCCATAGTCGCGCAGATCGGAACCGAAGCCCAGTTTCTCGTTGGCTTCGACTGTGTCGAGCCCGCGATCCTGCAGGGCATAGGCGCGCAGCTTATTGTGCAGGCCAATGCCGCGCCCTTCCTGGCGCAGATAGACGACCACGCCACGCCCCGCTTCCTCCCCCATCTGCAACGGGCGCGTCAGTTGCTCGCCGCAGTCGCAACGCAGGGAGCCAAACGCCTCGCCCGTCAGGCATTCCGAGTGCATGCGCACCAGCACCGGCTCATCGCCAGAGACATCTCCCTTGACCAACGCCACGTGGTGCTCACCCGTCAGCCGGCTCTGGTACGAGATTGCCGTAAAGGTGCCGTAGATGGACGGCAGGTCGGTCTGAGTTTCGCGATGGACGAGCTTCTCATGCGTTCGCCGGTAGTCGATGAGCCTGGCGACGCTGATGATCTTGAGGCCATGTTCCGCCGCCATGACTTCCAGTTGCGGCAGGCGCGCCATCGTCCCGTCCTCGTTCATGATCTCACAGATACATCCTGCAGGATACAAGCCGGCCATGCGCGAGACATCGACGGCTGCCTCCGTCTGCCCGGCGCGCACCATCACGCCGCCATCCATAGCGCGCAGGGGGAAGATGTGACCGGGCATGGCCAGGTCTTCAGGAGTGGAGGCGCCATCGATTGCCACCTGCACCGTATGGGCTCGATCATACGCCGATATGCCAGTTGTGATGCCGTCGCGTGCGTCAATCGAGACCGTAAAGGCCGTCCCGTAGCGCGCCGTGTTGTTGTTTTCGCGCACCATCAGCGGTATGTGCAGGTCATCGAGCCGCTGGCGGGTCATGGCCAGGCAGATCAGCCCGCGCCCGTAGGTTGCCATGAAGTTGATCGCCTGCGGTGTGACCTTATCAGCGGCAATGGTCAGGTCGCCTTCGTTCTCTCTGTCCTCGTCGTCCACGACAATGACGAACTTGCCGGCGCACACATCGTCAATCGCTTCTTCAATTGATGCCAACGCCATAGGAACCTCCCCGAACTCTGATCAGAGCTTGTGTAGTCTTGACCAGCTATTCCTTGCCGAGCGCCTTCGCCACGTATTTGGCCAGGATATCGGCCTCGATATTCGTCTTGTAGCCGGGCTTGGTTGCGCCCATGATCGTATGCTCGAGTGTGTAGGTCACGAGCGACACGGTGAACGACGTAAGGTCCACATCCACGACGGTCAGGCTGACGCCATCGATCGCAATGAAGCCTTTTGTGACGACGTAGCGCATGATGCTTGGCGCTGCGCTGTAACGGTGGATGAAGGCCCTGCCATCAGGTGTGACGGAAAGCAGCTCGCCAACGCCATCGATATGCCCCTGCACGAAGTGGCCGCCCATCTCCTGCCCGGCACGCAGCGCTCGCTCCAGATTGACCGGACTGCCCACCTTGAGCAAGCCCAGGTTGGTGCGCCGGTACGTTTCGGGCATGAAGTCGAAGCTGAAGACCTTGTCCGTCAGGCTTGTCATGGTCAGGCAGACGCCATTGACGGCCATGCTATCGCCCAGGCTGACCCCTTCCACAACCACATTGCCGCGCACGCTCATGGAGCCTTCGTTCTGTCCCATGCGCACGGACTCGACCACGCCAACTTCCTCAACGATGCCTGTGAACATCTATCTCCTCCCCAGTATTGTCTGCTGACGATTCCAGCACAGGATAACCGGTAATCACGATCTCCTGGCCAACCCGGCGCACTTCCACGAGGTCCAGGCGCAGCGCCTCCGCCAACGTCGCCGCTCCCTTTCCTTCAACCGGCGTCGGAGCAGCGCTGCCGCCGATGAGCAGTGGCGCCACAACTGCCATCACCTTGTCAACCATGCCCGCCTCGACAAACGAGGCGATCACCTGGCCGCCGCCTTCCACGAGCAGGCTGCTGATCTGGCGTGCGCCAAGGAGGCGCAGCAGTGACGGAATATCAACGCGCGCGTCGCCCATGACGAGCACTTCCGCGCCGGCAGCCTGCAGAGCAGCGACCCTATCTTGGCCGGCTTGCGACGTCGTGACGATCAGCGTCTTGCCCGGATTGGTGGGCGCCAGCATGCGTGCTGTCGGCGGTGTGCGCAGAAAACTGTCCAGAACCACGCGCAGCGGCTGCCGCACGTCGTCGTTGCCGGTGCGCACGGTCAAGCGCGGATCGTCGGTCAGCACAGTATTGACGCCAACCAGAATCGCGTCGACCTCGCTGCGCAGGCGATGCAGCTCGCGTAGCCAGGCCTGCCCGGTCAACCCGCGCGATTCCTTGCCCGCGGTAGCGATCTTGCCGTCCAAACTCATGGCGTACTTGACAATAACAAAGGGCCGCTGCCTGGTGATGTAGGCGACGAACGCCTCGTTCAGACGGCGCGCCTCGCTCTCGTGCTCGTCAACCACCGTACGAATGCCGGCCGCCTCAAGCTCAGCCAAGCCACGGCCCGACATCAGGGGATTGGGGTCGACCATGGCCGCATGGACCTCGACCACGCCCGCCTCGATGAGAGAGCGCGTGCAGGGCGGCGTTCGCCCAATGTGGCAGCATGGCTCAAGCGTCACGTACAGCGTGGCGCCACGCGCCGCCTCACTTGCCTCGCGCAAGGCAAAGACCTCGGCATGCGGGCCGCCGGCCTCTTGGTGGTAGCCTGCGCCCACGA
Source organism: uncultured Ktedonobacterales bacterium (assembly GCA_964402955.1). Classification (GTDB taxonomy): domain Bacteria; phylum Chloroflexota; class DTOL01; order DTOL01; family DAOUCN01; genus CAYOEZ01. Next base: position 13,794 of record CAYOEZ010000034.1, read on the forward strand.
TGCGCCCATCCTTGACCAGGACAGCGCCCACCATGGGATTGGGGCTGGTCTTACCCCGTGCCCGGGCTGCCAGATCGAGCGCGTGCATCATGTAATCCATAAACAAAACACCCCGACGGATTGCGCATCCTTCGGGGTGAGCCCCATGCACAGACAGCGCACACTATCAGTAACAGGTCCTCGACCTGCCCTGGCGGGCGCAACTGTCTGCTGCTAACCTTCTTCCATTCGGACTCTAACCGCCGGCTCCGGATTGACACCGGATCATGCCGCGCCATTGCGGCTCGTGGGCTATATCAGTAGTCAGTATGACCGTAGTCAGTAGTCAGACACGGCGTCTGACTACTGTCATACTGGCTACTGATGACTGAACTACCACCGATCGGGATTTTCACCCTGCCCCGAAGGTTTATTCAGTTCGTGCTTCTTTTCACAATGTCATTATAGCGCTATTGGCCAGCGCCGTCAAGCGTCAAGAAGTAGCGGTGCACGCGCGTGTCGCCGGTCAGCTCGGGATGGAACGACGTCGCCAACAACCGGCCCTGCTGCGCAGCGACGACCTCACCTGTATCCGCCAGTTTGCCCAGGACAGTAACCTCTGCTCCCACAGACTCGATTAGAGGGGCACGGATGAAGACGCAGTGGAACGGCTCGCCGTCCACCCCCGCGATCGGGACATCGGCTTCGAAACTATCCACCTGACGGCCAAAGGCATTGCGCTGCACCGTGATGTTCATCACACCGAGCAGCGGCTGGCCGCCGCGCCGCGAATGCGTAATTGTGCGCGCCAGAAAGATCATGCCCGCGCACGTCCCCCACACCGGCATCCCGCCCGCCACACGCTGGCGAATGGCATCCATCAGGCCGTACTCGGTCGCAATCAGGCCAATGGTCGTGCTCTCGCCCCCCGGTATGATCAGACCTTCGACCTGCTGCAAGTCATCAGGCAAGCGCACCTCCAGCGCATCGGCCCCCAGGCTGCGCAACATCTCGATGTGCTCGCGAAAATCGCCTTGGAGGGCCAAAACCCCAACAGACTGCATACCCTACCAGCCCCTGACTGCCAAACGTTCCTCGGCTGGCATGCTTGCAACGTCGCGGCCGCGCATCGGCTCGCCCAGACCACGTGAAACCTCGGCAATGATCTTGGCATCCTTGAAGTGCGTCGTGGCCATGACGATGGCCTTGGCGCGCTTGGCCGGATCGGACGACTTGAAGATGCCGGAGCCAACAAAGACGCCGTCGACGCCAAGTTGCATCATCAGCGCAGCATCCGCAGGTGTGGCGATGCCGCCGGCCGCGAAGTTGACGACGGGCAGCTTGCCGCTGCGGGCAACCTCGACGAGCAACTCATAAGGAGCGCCCAGGTTCTTGGCAACGGTCATCAGCTCTTCGTCGCGCAGGGTGGTCAGACGGCGAATCTCATCGAGCACGGTGCGCGCATGGCGCACGGCCTCAACCACGTCGCCGCTGCCGGCCTCGCCCTTGGTGCGAATCATGGCCGCGCCCTCGCCGATGCGGCGCAGCGCCTCGCCCAGATCGCGGCATCCGCACACAAACGGAACCTTGAAGGCGTGCTTGTAGATGTGGTGCGCTTCATCGGCCGGGGTCAGCACTTCGCTCTCGTCGATGTAGTCGACGCCGATCGCTTCCAGAATTTGCGCCTCGACAAAGTGTCCAATGCGGCACTTGGCCATGACCGGAATCGTCACGACATCCATGATACTCCTGATCAGCTCAGGGTCGCTCATGCGCGCCACGCCGCCCTGGGCGCGAATATCGGCCGGGACACGCTCGAGAGCCATCACTGCACAGGCCCCGGTGTCCTCAGCAATCTTGGCGTGTTCCGGCGTCACCACATCCATGATCACGCCGCCCTTAAGCATCTGCGCCAGGCCCTTCTTGACCGTGAACGAACCAACTTCCTTTTCATTCAGAGACATATGTTATGTCACCTCCATATAGATCACGCAGGTAGTATAGCGCATTTGGGAAGAAAAGTCTAGAAGGCGGATTGACTCATCAGAAATCTTACTCTGAAGGGTATCGTTGCCGCACATAAGGTGATTCTGCGCCTTCAGCAACACCGAGAGCGTAGTGTAAAAACGCGGGAGGCCAAGCCCCATGTGCCGTAACCGCCTGTGAGCGTTCAAGGCAAGCTTGGACACCATGGGTAGTTGACGAAACCGTATGCCTGCTGCTTGGCAACCTGCTCGCTCACCTCTCGCCAGTCGGGGAAGGTTGCCCGCCAGTGGCGGAGGTCGGCGGGCAGCCAAGACGCGAACGGCTATGACATAGTGCGTGCTCGCTCCAGCAGCTCCTGGGCGCGCACCGGATTGAACGCGGCGCAGACGCACGGCTTGGCAAGCAGGATGGCGCCCTGGCTGGGTGTCAACTTGCCCAGTTTCACCTGATCGATTACCTTCTTGATCAGGTTGAACGAGACCATGCCGTGCCCACAGAGGGTGTCAATCTCCAGAATTTGGTCGGTGGGCAATCTATCTGTCCGGCCCAAGATGCCGAGGGAATGCTCCGCGCTGTGCCGCTCGTGTCCCTGCTTGCGGCAGCACCCGGCAACCTCATCGAGCAAACCACTGACGTTGACGCATAGCCCCAGATCGGCCTTCCTCAGGTCAGCGATGACCGCGCACAGCGTCTCAACGTCCGTGAATGTGGCCGACATCCCGCCGATCTCGTCGCTGATGCTGTTGATGAACGCCTCGCCGCCAGCCAGCCACGACTGTGGCCCCAGCCCTGAACTGCCGAACAGCGCAGGCTTGTGCGCCAGCACAATGCGGGCGTACTCCTGCAGCCGGCGGCCGCGGCCTTCCTTTGGCGCTCCGGCGGGGCTGGTGCAGAAGATGATGAAGTCTTTCTTCAGGTCCTCGGACGATCCGCGGCGATGCAGGGTGTTTGTCATAGCGTCGCTCTCCCCATACCCAGGTTTGTCTTGCCATTGAGTGACAGCTTGAAGCCGGCTTCTTCGACGAGCGGCTCGTAGGCAAGGGATCCGTCTGCGCCACAGCGCGTGCCGATGCCTAACGAAATGACCGTCTCGATTTCGGTCGAGACACGTCTGAGGGTTTCGAGAAGCAGCGGCGTTGCGTCCAGTGGGGCACGAAGCTCGATAATGCAGGAAAGCACTTTCTCGTTGAGGACGTCGGCCCGGATCTCGCCGGTTGCGGTGTCTGTCATTAGCGCCGTCACCGGGTTCTTGGGCTCAAACATCACACCCAGGCCAGCAAGAGCCATAGAGAACTTCTGAACATCTTTGAAACGCGCGCCAATCCCTGGCCGTCCAAGCTCCACCACAAGGCCAACCTCGCCTACCTTCAAGCGATTGGTCACATCGTTCGTCTTGATCTCCTCGGTGCCGCGCCCCCCCACCCCCGTAGCAGGATGGACCACGAGGGGGTCGCTGAACTGAGCGCGCAGGACGCGCGGCCATACCAACTCCGGCGGTGCGAAGGCGCCAGTCGGGCACAGATCAAGCGGCGGATCGTAGATCAGGTGCATGAGCTTCAGTGCCTTGCGCAAACTGCGCACCAGGATGGGATTCTCCGTTCCCTGGCGCAGTGAGCGGTGGCAATTGGAGCACTCCACGCACTCCTCTTCGTTGACCGTTGAGCGCCCGTCGCTATCGACGTAGATCACGCCCATCGTGCACCAGGCGTGGCAATTGCCGCACCCGACGCATTTGTTCTTGTCTATCTTCACGTCCCGCCTCCATAGGTTATTGGCGCACGTTTCATACCTCAGCCATGGTCACCCGGCGTTCGGCCTGAGCGCTCTCGATCGCGCCAAAGACCATCGACAGGCTCTTGATATTGTCCGAGCAAATCGTCTCCGGTGTCTCACCGGTCTGCACACAACGTACGAAGTCCCGCAAGACCCCGGCGTGTCCTCCCACCCGAGCGGACGGATCGACCGGCGGGATCTCCACATCCCGCAGCGCAGAGCGGAACCCACCTGCTTCTTCTACCACCTGAGCCTGGAATCCTGCAGCGCCGTCCCACGTGACGCTACCCTGCGTGCCGATGATGCGCCAGTCGCTTTCCCAGGTTGTGTTTAATCCCTCAGAGCACCAGCTTCCGCGATAGGTGAAGATAGTCCCAGAGCTCATCTCAAAGATAGCCACCGCCGAGGCATCGCGATCATACCACGAGCCGGCTGGATTCCATTCCTTGCAGTAGACAGCGGTTGGATCGGCGCCAGAGATCAAACGGGCGGCGTCGAATGTATGAATAGCCATGTCGAGCAGCAAAACGTGCGCCATCCGGTCTCGGAAGCCCCCGAAGTGGGCGCCAAGGTAGAAGTCGCAGTTCACGGTCGTGATCCGGCCGATGGCGCCGGAGTTGAGGAACTGGCGCAAGCGGCGGATGTTGGGATCATAGCGGCGATTCTGGATCACGGCAAACTGGCGGCCGCTGGACTCTGCCGCAGCGACCATGCGGCGCGCGTTCTCCATCGAGTCTGCCAGCGGCTTCTCGCCAAGAACGTGACAGCCCCGGCGCAGCGCCTCTAAAGTCACCGTCACATGAGCTTCCGGGACCACACAATCGAAGACGGCGTCCGGGTGCGTACGGTCCAGCACAGCAGCCAGATCAGCGCCCACCACAGCATTCTGCCAGCCATAGGCCGCGGCCCGCTCCCTGGCTCGAGCTATATCAAGGTCCACGAAACCGACCATGCGCACATCGGGCAGGTCGCGCACCGCATCGAGCCAGGCGCGGCTGATACCGCCGCACCCCACCAGGACGACATTGACCATCAAGATGCCTCCGTAGAGTCCGACCGATTTCGTCGCGGGAAACCGATCTGGTGATCAAGGCAGGGCTGCCCGTCGCCGAATAGGCAAAGACCCCCCAACAGAGATTGATGCCTGCAAGAGGGTCCTGCTGCTGCACAGGCGAATGTCGGCAGAGGTCTGTTACGACCGCTTGATGTGCAGAATCGCCGGCGCATCCTTGAACGGTGACGTGAAGACCCAGCGCTGCTGCGAGAAGTGCGCCCCCGTTGTTCTCTCCCCGACGGCGAGGACACGCTCGCCGGTGAGGGTGTTCATCCAGGTGGCCGTGAGACTCATGCCCAGCAAGTCGTCCGGCAGATCGGCGGCGCCGCCGGCCCGCGCATACAGGATGTATTCGCTGTCGCCACGCGCCATGCAGAGCGTGCCGTCGTTGCGCACATAATCCCGCCGCGGCTCGAACGTCCACCACGCCACCGTCGTGAAAAAGTCATGCAGAATCTTGAAGAGCTGGTATCCGGGAGGCGTGTAGGTGTAATCAATGATGTTCCAGGCCGTGTAGTTGTAGTAGTAGGCGACGTAGGCGCCGGCCATGACGATGCGATAGGCACGGTCAATGAAGTCTTCCACGGTGTTCTTGGACCAGGAGAAGTAGTCGTCCAGGCCGCCGGGGCCGCTCTCGTAGCCAAACTCCGAGTTGAAGATGGGCCAGCGCCGGGCAGCGCGGTCGAGCAAGGCTGAGTTGTAGAAGTCGGTGTGCTGCTGCAAGGTGGCGAAGTCGAGCAAACCGGTGTTCTGTGCGTCGCCGTAGAAGCGGCGGTCGTCATGAACGGTCGTCAGGCGGCGATAGCTGTCGCTGGCCTTCACCAGGGCAAGCCGGCTGGCCAGATAGTCCTTGTCCAGCTCGTAGTAGGACTCCTTGGAGTAGTCCCAGATGATGTTCGGATAGGCCTGGTAGCGTGCCGCCAGGTACGTGAAGTAGAGGTCATCGCCCAGGGAGTATGGCTTGGGCCAGTTGACGTGCTTGTTGTACACCTTGAGGAAGACATGCGCGGTCACTCCCTCGTCGAGCAGAAGCTGCATGATACGGTCGAAGTTTTGCCAGTAGGCAACGTTCATGCGCTCATGATCGGGCTGCTCGTTGCTTCCCTGCCAGGCATACATGTCCGGCGGGCCGTAATCGTGCGCCTTGCTGCCATCCTTGTGCTTGCACCATTCGGCGTCGTGGGCATATGCCTGCACGATGATCTGGTTGAAGCCGTAGCTCTTGATGATCGCCAGCAGATCGCGCGCCTTGGCCAGCTTGGGATCGCCCAGGCCGAGGGCCCAGAACCAGTCAGCCTCGTAGGCAAACATAAAGTAGGGCGAGCCGTCTTCGTATCGGAAATGGTAGGGATCGGCCGGGTTAATCATCACGCCGCCGTGGACATTGGGATTGCTGTTGGCAGTACACGTTACGTGGCCGCCGGTCTCTGCGAGCTGGATGTGCGGCGAGACGAGCGTGTACGTCCATTCGCCCAGTGCCGTGGGTGAGAAACGCACCTTCCAGACGCCGTCGCCGTCATAGAAGCCGGGAATGGAATAACTGCCGCCGGGCCCGGTGAAGATGCCGCGCACCTCGGCGAAGAAGGCGTTGTCGAGCGCGCATGGTCCTTTGATGACAATGTCAACAGGTTGGTAGAGCGGCGTCGTGCAATCATTCTTTGCCATGATTCGGCCTCCAAAGTGTATATGGATCATGACCGGGCCAGGGTTACGATGCCCGGTACTGCGGGGCAGTCTCTCTCTGCACAGAGAGCGCAACTCTGACAATCGCTCAGCCTGAGCCGGCATAGCCTTCGACGATGACGGTCTTGCGCCGCACATCGGGATCGCTAAACACGTCCTGTACATCAGTCGGCTTCGAGGAGAAGCTCCAGACCACGGCGCCGTCCGGCCCGGCCTGGAACCAGTGCAAGGTGTCCGGCGGCGATGTCACTTGATCGCCCACGTGCATGATGGTTTCTTGCCAGACGGTATAGGTGTGGCGGCGGTGGGCCGGCGGATGGGCCTTTGGCGAGGGAGTCGCCTGGCCAGGCTGGTAGAGGTAGAGCTCACCCCACTCACAGCGAAACGTCTCTTCCTTGCCCGGGTAGTCGCCCAAGCGCGGATGCTTATGTTCCGGGAAGATCTGGTTGGGCAGCAAGACCAGCACCTTGACGCCGATGTTCTCCGTCTGCGCCAGGGTCAGTATCTGCAAACCCGACTGCTCGACCTCCGACAGGCCGACGTCAGCGACCTCAATCCGGGCAAGCTCATCCGGGCGAGCGACGATGCCGGCGCGCCCGATGAGCTCGGCGGCGGCGCCTTTCTGGTTTTCGTACTGCGCACGTGTGATCATAGCAGTGAATGCACCAGGTGCTTGAAGGCACGCGCCGGGATGCCTTCCTTGACAAATTCGTCGATCTTCTTGATGCCGATCTTCTGAAGCAACGCCTGAGCGTCATTCACGATGCCGATCGTCGCCTCGATGGCCTCGACCACGTCGCCGTCGCGCGTCATCACGTCGTAGGACAGCCACCCTTCCCAGTCCATACGGTCCATGTAATACACCATCTCGAGCGTGTCCCACAGGTTGACAGAGGCGGGCAGCATGTCCCAATCCCAGTCGCGGGCGTTGTCGTTGAAGTGGATGTAGAAGAGGCGGTCAGCCAGCGCCGCCAGACACATGGCCTCAGCAGGCGTCTCTTTGGCGACCAGAGCATGGCCAACGTCCATCGTCACGCCGGCCTGCTTCGTGCCCAGGCGCTCGCATAACCAGAGGGTGCGGCCCATGTCGCCCAGGATAACGTAATTGCGCGATTCGTTGGGCTTGTATTCCAGGCTGATCTTGATGTCGGAGCGATGGCGCAGCGCAGCACGCAGCCCCTCCTCCAGCCATGGCCACTGCTTCATGTAGTCGGCCTCGAAGTTGTAGTTGTGACCGTCGATCAGCGGGCAGCATGTAATCATGCCGGCGTTCAGCTCTGCGGCCAGGTCCATGGCGGTCTTCATGTCGGCGACGGCCTGGGCGCGCAACTTCGGGTCGGGCGATGTGAAGGAGCCGGTCTGCCAGTGCTTGTCGCCCTTGACATTCAGGTTGACGGCGGAGACGGCCAGCCCCATGTCTTTGATCATGCTGACAGTCTGCTTGGGATCGGGCCGGAAGTTCTGGGGATAGACGATCTCGATGCCGTCCATGCCCTTCACGCTCCTGGCCATGGTCAGAATCTCAGCCAGGTCTTTGCTGCCCTGGTATTCATGGAAGCGATCATAGGTCCGGCCAAGCAGGCCGGGCATAACGGAATGCTTGAGCTTCATGAATGTGACCTCTCATTATTTGTTATCATCTATACACGCGCCCTGTCTGTGCATGTGCGGCGTCCGGGCGCTGCGCCGGCTTACGGGCGGCGGGGCAAATCAAGGAGCAGGCGCGCCTCCGCAGGCGAGGCAACCGTGCGGCCCGCGGCTCGGGCGAGCTGTGCGATCCGCTCGATCAGCGCGGCATTGCTGGAGGCGCGCACGCCCGGCGTCAGGAAGACGTTGTCCTCGAATCCGGCGCGCCCGTGCCCTCCGAACGCGATCGCCCATAGCGCGGTTTGCAGATCACGCCCGCCATGGCCGGTCAACCCCCAGAGCGAGCCGGCGGGCAGCGACTCGATGAGGAAGAGCGCGTGGCGTGCGCTGGCGGGGACCGCGCCGGGCTGGCCAAGCACCATGTTGAACACGGCCGGCTTCGCTATAAGCCCGCGCTCGATGTAGGGCAGGCTGTTGGCAATCCAGCTACTGTCGAAGACGGAAATGCCAGGCTTGATCCTGCGCCGGTGCATCTCCGTCACCCAGTACTCGATGTCCTGTGGTGTGTTGACATACGCCACTTTCTCGAAATTGACGGAGCCGGGGTTGAGCGAGGCCATGTCGATGTCGCACTGGAGAGCGACGGAGCGTTCAGCAGCGTTCATGGGCACGGCGCCGCCGCTGGAGCCTTCGATGATGATGTCACACCGTTCGCGAATCAGGGCGACTGTCCGTTTGAAGGCTGTCACGTTCTGGGTGGGCTGGCCCTTCTCGTCGATGACGTGCAGGTGCGTGATGGCTGCTCCGGCCTGCCAGGCGCGCACGACTTCGTCAGCGATCTGCTCCGGCGTGTGCGGCAGGTCAGGGAAGGAATGCACGAAGGCATTGGGGGGGCATGGCGCAACTGTAATGATGAACTGGTCCATTGTTCCCTCTCAGGTTGTGCTGATTAGCCTTTGATGCCCACCAAATCGGCGACGGTGGCGAAAAACGCCTGCTTCTCCGGCGTACTGATGGTCCAGTTGGTCGGGACCGACTGAAAACCGTCGGCGTACGGGGTCTTGCCACCCTGGTCGTAATAGCCCCAGCTTGCGCCTTCCTCAAAGGCCGCCCGGCAATTGTCGACACGCACCGAGTCCTCGTTGAAGACGATTGGCTTTCCAGTCATGGCCTTGCACCCCTTCACCATCTGGCGGATGCGCTCAGGCGTCTGGCCGTTGCCGTGGATCAGGATATAGTCGGACGCGTCCAGGACGCTGGTGCCGGGCAGCGTGCCGCCGCCGTAACTGGTCGAGATCGGCATCTGGCCCTTGCACACCTCACGGGCGAGGGTGATCATGCGATGCACACCATGCGGCTGGAGCAGCGGGTGGACGTAGCCGATCTCGCACTCGTTGTTGATCTCGATCATGACGTTCTGGCGCTTCAGGCTGGCCAGGAAGTGTGTTGCCTCGGTGACAGCGCGCCGCACGGCCGCCTCGTCCAGCAGCTTGTGGTTCTGCCCGAAGTAGAAGTAGCCGACAATGATCGCGACACGCGCTTTGTCCGCCGCCTCAATGACCCGCTGCATGCGCTCAGCATAGCGCCATTTCAGGCTGCCATTGGGGGCGAAGGCGTTGTTGTCCCAATTCTGCAGAATCTGGTCCTGCCGCAGATGCACGTGGTACTGGGGATAGCCGCCCTGGAAGTTGACCGTGCAGGCGATGACGCCATGGCGGCGATACTCGGGTAGCATGTCACAGAACTCGTTTGTCTGCCGGTCTGGGTCAAGCGGGCTGCCGTCTGGATAAACGAACAACTTGGCTGTCTCCACATTTTCATCGTCGAATGTAGCCTGCACCATGCGGCTGTTCATCAGCCGCCCCAATGCTTCGGGCCTGGCGCCGGGGAAGTCGCCGTAGGTCAGCTTGCCGTCCATGTAGAACTTGTCGGCTTGAATCGTGATTTGCACTGACGTCTCCTCAAAAAAGTGATGAGCGATGAGTGCCGAGTGCTGAGTACAGTGTGCTGAGGAGTGCGCGGTGCTCCCAGAACTCTATACTCGTTGCCCGGTACTCGGTACTCGCTTCTAGCCCTTGACGGCTCCAGCGGTCATGCCCTGGACGATGTACTTCTGTCCCAGGCCGTAGAGAATGATGGCCGGGATGGTCGTCATCAGGCAGGCGGCCATGAAGTTGTTCATGCTCTGCACACCGAACTCGCCCACGAAGTCACGCAGGCCGACCTGGATGGTCTTCATCTCGCCCTTATTGAGCAGCAGGCTGGCCCAGAGGAAGTCGTTCCAGGCGCCGAGGAAGCAATAGGTGGCCACGGCAATGATGCCGGGAACCGAGATGGGCAGGACGATGCGCAAGAAGGCAGAGAACCAGGTACAGCCGTCGAGCAAGGCCGCCTCCTCGAGCTCATGGGGGTAGCTGCTGCGGAAGTAGCCTTGCAGCATCAGTACCCCGAAGGGAAGCGAGAAGCTGACGTACGCGACGATCAGGCCAAGGTAGTTGTTGAGCAGGTGCAGTCGCTGCAGCAGGAAGTAGACCGGGAAGATGCGGGTGATGCTTGGAATGAGCTGGGTGAAGAGAAAGAGCATCAGCAGCAGCGTGGCGCCGGGGAACTTGTGGCGGGCGAGCACATAGCCCGCCATCGCCGCAAGGATGACGCTGAGCATAGTGGTAGCGGCAGACACGAAGAGCGAATTGGCGATATAGCGGGCGAACGGGATGATAGTCATGGCGCGCTCATACGGCCGCAGGCTCAACTGCGACGGCAGCCATACGGGCGGAATCTTCATAATTTCCAGGTCGGTCTGGAGCGAGCTCTTCAGCATCCAGTAGAACGGCAAGAGGACATAGGCGAAGAGTGCGGTCGCGCCCACCACGATAAAGACAGTGGTCAGTATCCTCCGCAGTTGGCTGAATGTCGCAGTTTTGTCCCCGGCTGCGGTCAATGGTGTCATACACGGGCCTCCTGGCAGATGTGCGCTGATCTCAGGTTTCCGACATCCGGCTACGAATATAGAACATGGCGATGACACTGGTCAGCAACAGGATGACGGTGGTGATCGCGGACGCCAAGTCAAAGCGATAGAAGGAGAATGCCTGGCGATAGGCGACCACAGCCAGGATGCTGGTCAAGTCGCGCGGGCCGCCGCCCGTCATAACGTAGTTCACCTCGAAGTGACCAACCGCGCCGAGACCCAACAACGTGATAAGAATGGCCAACATCGGGCGCAGGCTGGGCAGAGTGATGAAGCGGAAGCGGGCGAATGCGCCGGCGCCATCGATCTCGGCTGCCTCGTAGAGCTCGGCCGAGATGGATTGCAGCCCGGCCAGGAGCATCAACGACACAAAAGGAATGCCGTTCCAGACGCGCACACTCGAGACAGCCAGCATGGGGATGCTGATCCCACCCAGGAAGGTATTGACATCGGCCAGGAAGCGAATGTTCAACTGGATCAGGCCTAGAGCGCGCAGAATCTGGTTGAAGGGGCTGCGCTCAGGCTGGTACATCCATACCCAGATGGTGGCTGCAACGACAGGAGGCGTTACCCACGGGATGAGAATCATTGAGCGCAGGACGCCGCGGCCGCGAAATGGCATGTTAAGAAGTTGCGCAATCATGAGGCCGAGGAAAACGACTGTGCCCACGACGATCACGGCAAAAAGAAACGTGTTCTTGAGGCTGATCAAGAAACGCTGGTCCTTCAGTATCGTTTCGAAGTTCTTAAGACCGACAAATGGCGTGCCGTCGATATTGATGCGCATGAGGTCATATGCCAGAAAACTCATTCGTAGCGATTCCAGCATGGGATAGACCGTGATGACCAGCACCAGGAGCACCGCCGGCGCAACCATCAAGTAGCAGAAAAGGAGACGCCTTTTACCCATAGCATGCACCTCCACAAAGGTTCGTTCTGTGGGTCACCGTAGATGCCGGTGGGGGACTGCTCTGACCCCCACCGGCGCTGAATCCTGGTTGGCGGACGTTCGCGGCCGACAGTCAGGATTTACAACGGCCTCAGGCGCCCGCTGCCTGTACAGGCAGCGGGCGCCCAAACCGGCTAGCGGACGCGGCGACTAGACCATGCCGATCGTCTGCTTCTCCATAGCGGCTGCCTTGTCCATCTCGATCTGCATCCGCTTCTGGGTGTTCTTGATGGTTGTGTCGATGTCGACTTTCTTGACCAGGGCGTCATAGTAGAAGTCGTACATCACGCCACCCGGCTCGGTGACCATCATCGCGCTCCAGGCGCTCGATGGGTGCTGCGACGGATGCACGTCTTCCAGCACCCTGGGCAGGACCTTCTTCCACGGCTTGTCGTTCCAGAACGGCTGGGACATGACAGCTTTGTTGGGGCTCATGAAGCCGCCGTACTGAGAGAGCCTGATCAGGTTCTCATCCTGGGAGAGGTGGGCGATCCACTTGGCCGATTCATAGGGATACTTGGTGCCGCGCACAACGCCCCAGTAGCCGGCGCCGAAGTAGGCGGTGCGGTTCTTGGGCCCCATGGCCAGCACATCCCACGTCCACTTGCCGTCGAGTTCCTTGTAACGGTTATCCAGGTTGTTGCAGTCGCCGATGCCAGCCTGTCCGCTGACGGCGATCTGCTGGCCGTAGAACATCTCGGCCCCGTTATGGCTCTTCTCCATGAAGTCGGGTGGGACAATCTTGTGCGTCCAGATCGCGTCGTACATCCACTTGAGCGTCTGGCGCATGATATCGTTGTCGATCGTGGCGGTCTTGCCGTCCTTGGTCATGAACTCGCCGCCGGCCTGCCAGTAGTAGGTGACGAGTTGCTGTGGCTTGGTGGTGTCGGTGCCGAACTCGAAACCCCACATGGTGACGTTGCCGGCCTTGTCCACTTTCTGGGCGGCCTTGCCGTACTCCATGAGCTCAGCCCAGGTCGACGGGGACTTCACCAGCCCGACGTCCTTTAGCACGTCGTTGCGATAGAGCAGCGAGCGCGGATCGCCGCGGTAGACCGGGCCGTAGAAGTCGTTAAGGTAGAAGCCGTCCTGCATGGCGCTAATCGAGAAACGCTTATCCAGATCCGGGAAGAGATCCGACTTGTACTCGGTGATCGGCAGGGGGCCGAACTTGCCGCGGCCCAGCCCAACGTTGGACCACAGCCAGAACTGGTCGGCAACGTCGGGGCGTTCACCGCCCTGGTTGATGAGCAGAAGCTTGGGCCGGCAGACGTCCCAACTGCACAGTTGGACATCCACAGAGATGCTGGTCTTGTCTTTGAACGACTTGGCGATGTCTTGCAGCATTTGAATCCAGACCGCGTTGTCGGGACCGTAGTTCATTGTCCACATGGTGATATTGACCGGGGTCTTGACGGCCGGGGCAGCGGTGGGAGCAGGCGCCCCTGCTGTGGGCTTGGTTGGAACCGCGCTGGGCACGGGCGTCCCGCCACAGGCGGCGAGCCCGACACCTGCAGCGGCGAGTCTGGCCAACTGCAGGAAACTACGACGATTGACTCGAGACATGTACCATTCCTCCTAGCGTTTCTTGTGGCCAGGTATGGACCTGGTCGTGTATGAGAGCAGATATGGTGTACCGTTTCCGAACGTGGCATCACCTCCTG
>CAYOEZ010000035.1:0-27345 GCA_964402955.1 uncultured Ktedonobacterales bacterium
AACATGGCCGAAATCGCGGCCAGTCGGGCGACGGGCGCCCTTCCACATGGCATCCGGCCGCAAGCCGTGGTCAATGCTGCGCATGAGACTGTGCCGGGGCGGGTCGTTCCAGTGCTCGCTTTTGTGCCACGTGCCGATGTCAAGAAACGTGAGGAGGGCCTGCTGGCGGGTCGCCAGCGCGTGGTTCCGCAGTCGGTGCTCGCTGCTGACCTGCCGCAACTGGTCAAGAGCATACTGAGAGTCTGAGATTGCGCCCCGTCGGCCAGGGCTCGCTGGCGCCTATGCCTGCCCTAGTGTGGCCGTGAATTCCTCTCTTATCCTCTGCACGAGACTGGGATCATCAAGGATATCGATGATGGTCATGGCCATACCCTTGGCTGCGTTCAGCAAGCCCTCGTGCCCGGCGGGCGAGGCCGAGGCGGCGTGAAACCCGCTGCTGTGGCCGGCGCTACCGTCGGGCGTGATGGCGATGTAGGCGTGGATGCCGGGCACAACCTGGCTAACGTTGCCGAAGTCAGTTGATCCCATGCGCTCATTGGGGCGCGGATCGTGCACCTCAAGGCCCAGGCTGCGCCAGTTATCAGCCATGAGTTGTGCAATGACGCGATTGGGCATCATGGCGGCATAGCCGACCCTGGCGCTCGCCGTGAGCTCGGCGCCGGTGGCTGCGCCGGCAGCTTCGGCGCAGCGAATGACGCGCTGCACAAGAGTCTCGGCGTAGCGCTGCGTGGCGGCACGCACACTGAACGCGGCAGCGGCAAAGTCGGGGATGATATTGACCGCAGCGCCGCCGTTGGTGATGATGCCGTGAATACGCGCATCGGCCCTCAGATGCAGCCGCAGACCGTTGATGTTGTTGAAGGTCAGGATTACAGCTTCCAGAGCATTGACGCCTTCCTCCGGCGATGCCGCGGCATGCGCCGCCTTGCCTTTGAACTCGATGGTGACGCGGTGAGACGCCAACGAGCCGCGTGTGACCATCGTGTAGCCAGATGGGTGGACCATTATTGCGGCATCCACATCCTCGAACACGCCCTTCTCGACGAGAATCACCTTGCCGCCGCCCCCTTCTTCGGCGGGTGTGCCGATGACGAGAACGCGTCCAGGTAGCTCGTCCAGCACCGCCTTGACACCGACGGCGGCGCCGACGGCCGATGTGCCGATGATGTTGTGCCCACAGGCATGCCCCAATTCGGGCAAAGCATCGTACTCTGCAAGAACAGCGACAGTTGGGCCATCGCCCTTGCCACGGGCCTCAGCGCGAAACGCGGTCTCCAGTCCCCCCACACCGCGCTGGACAGTGAATCCGTGAGCCTGCAGAGCATCGCAGAGGAGCGCTGCCGACTTGACCTCCTGGAAAGCTACCTCTGGATTGGCATGCAGAGTGTCACTCAGTCTGATCAGCTTGTCGCTCTGGGCCTCGATGGCCGCGATGGCGCGCGTCTTCAGAGCAGATGAGTCTGTGGTCATTCGGAGTCCCCCAAGAGTAAGGCATGCCAGGCAGAAGTAACTGGGCCGGCGTGTTCCGGGCCCCTATTCAATGTGGTGAGGATCGAGTGCGTCGCGCAGCCCGTCACCCATATAGTTGAGGGCGAGCACTGTAAAGAGAATGGCCAGGCCGGGGAAGATGGCAGTCCAGGACGCGTACGTCATCTGCGCCTGGGCATTCTTCAGCATGTTGCCCCAGGTTGGCGTCGGTGGCTGCACGCCGAAGCCCAGAAAGCTGAGCGTTGACTCGGTGATGATGGCCTGGCCGACGCGCAGCGTGGCGGCGACAATGACGGGACTGGCAGCGTTGGGCAGCAGGTGGCGTAGCATCAGGCGCATGTTCGTCGCTCCGCTCATGCGCGCTGCGTCAACGAATTCCTTTGACTTGAGGGAGAGGAACTGGCCGCGTACCAGGCGAGCTGCGCCAGGCCACGACAGGATACCGATGATGGCGATGATCGGCAGAGGCCCCCCGCTCAGCACCGGGTTGTTGGTCGTGCGCAGCAACTGGGCAAAGAGGAGCAGCAAGAACAACTGCGGGATAGACAGCACGAAGTCGGTGAGTCGCATCAACACGTTGTCTATGCGGCCGCCGTAGAACCCTGCCACCGCGCCGATGAGAGTGCCCAGGAAAATGGACATGGCCATGGTAGCCAGACCGATGATGATCGAGATGCGTCCGCCGTCGCAGAGACGAATGAGCAGGTCGCGCCCAAGCTCGTCGGTGCCAAAGATGTGGGACAGGGAGGGCGGCTGGCGGATGAGCTCAACGTGCGTCGTGAGCGCGTCGTATTGGGTCACCCAGGGGATAAGCAGGCAGGACAGGGTAATCAAGGCGAGCGTCACCAGCCCCAGCAACGCCGGCTTGTGCTTGCGGAAGCGCCGCCAGATCATGCTGCGCATGGATTCTTGCCTGGACAGGCGAGCCTGCCAGCTAGCCTCGACCACGGGGGGAGCAGCTTGCGCCTGGGCCATGAAAGACTCCTGGTGGACATGTCAGGTAAGGATACCTGACCAACAGATCGGCGCGCTCTAGTCAAAACGGATGCGCGGGTTGAGGAACGCATACACGATGTCGGTCAGCAAGCCAAAAACGATGACCAGTGTCGCGCTGAACATGAGCACGCCCATCATCACAGCGTAATCCCCGCGCTCGATCGAGTTGAAGAACAGGCGGCCCATGCCGGGCCAAGAGAAGATGGTCTCGGTGATCAGCGTCCCGCTCAGCAGGACGGGAATCTCCAGGCCGATGATGGTGACCAGAGGCAGAACCGCGTTCTTGAGCGCATGCCTGAGGATCACCATGCGCTCGCGCAGTCCCTTGGCGTAGGCCGTGCGGATGTAGTCCTGGTGCATCACATCGAGCATGCCGGCTCGCATGTAGCGTACATGCGTCGCCAGGCTGTAGATGGCTAGAACGCTGGCAGGCAAGATGAGATGGCTGAGATAGTCGCCAAGCGAACGGGGCGCACCGATGGTGTACATCCCGCCGCCCGGCAACAGCGGGCCGCCCGCTGCATTTTTGAGCGCGACGTTGAAGACGATGATGCAAATGAGGCCAAGCCAGAAGACAGGGATGGAATGGCCGACGAAGGCAAAGGTCGTCATCGCGTGGTCAAACCACGAATACTGCCTGATGGCTGATATGACGCCGATCGGAACGGCAATGACCAGGGCGAGAATGAACGATGTCAGCGAGAGATAGATGGTGTTGGGCAGTTTCTCGGCGATCTCGCGCATGGCGGGACGGCGCGTCACCTCAGATGTGCCGAGGTTGCCCTTCAGCACGTTCTTCAGCCAGTTGATGTACTGGATGTGCTTGGGCACATCGAGACCCATCTCATGCTTGAGCCGCTCCAGATCTTCGGGAGAGATGTCGGGGTTGTTCTGATAGGCTGCCAGCGGCCCGCCCGGAATGAGCTGCATCAGCATGAAGACGGTGAAGCTGATCAGCAGCAGCAGGGGGATGGCCTGAATGATGCGACGAATGATGTAGCGTGTCATGGCGCCCTTTCTCGTGTGGGGAGCTGGCTTGTTGTGAGCCAGCTCCCCACGCCTGGTATTCTTACTTCTTCGTCCACCACTCGTCGGCGTTCCAGCCGTTGTTGTCCCAGGCGTTCTCAGTCCAGCCCTGCACCCAATCGCGATAGGAGTCCAGGTCGAGGCGCTGGTAGAGGTAGATCATGTTGGCCAGATCGTACGTTAGCTGGCCAAGCTGGCAGTACATGTCGCGCCGCTTGACCGGATCCGGCTCCAAAGCAGCTTTCTTCAGCAGGTCGTCGGCCTTGGGGTCGTTCAAGCGCGTGTAGTTGAGGCCGCCCTTGTTCTGCTCGCTCGGAATCATCCATGAAGCCCACAGGTTGGTCATCTGGCTGTGGGGGTCAATGCTGGCGTTGGTGGTATACATGATGATGTCGAAGTTGCCGCGGCGCCGTGGAGATGCCGCATCCCAGCTTCCGATCACCACCGAGGAGGGCGCGTTCTCGATGTAGAACTCGATGCCAATGGCCTTCATATCCTCGACAACCAGCACCTGCGAATCCTCGCGCAGCTTGTTGCCAGAGGTCGTGGTGTACTTGAGGCGCAGCCGTGTGCCATCGGGCGCGGTCTTGGAGCCCTTGGCCACGCGGATACCATCGGATCCCGGCACCCATCCTGCCTCGTCGAGTAGCTTCTTGGCCTTCTCCACATCATAGGCATAGGCCTTGATGTCCTTGCATTCGAAGAAACCAGCATTCAGCTCGCTGCTGCCCGGCCGGGCTTTACCATTGAGCAGCTTGTCGATAATGCGCTGCTTGTTGATCCCCAGGCCGATGGCCTGGCGCACCTTGACGTCGCTCAGGATCGGGTGGGGCTTCTTGGGATCAGCGGGATCCTTGTTCTCCGCCATGTTTAGGAACATGCGCTCGCCGCCGATCTGCAGGGGGCCGGAGATCTTGACGCCCGCCATCTTTTCCAGTTGTGGGATGTCGGCTTCGGTGTTGTTCCACACGATGTCCACTTCGCCGCTCTGCAAGAGCTGCATGGCGACTTCCGAAGAGGGCACGATGCGGAGAATGATCTGGTCGAGGTAGGGCTTGTCCTTTTCGCGGTAGTTGGGGTTGCGCGACAGGATGATGTGGCTGTCGGCCACCCATTCATCGAGTTTGAAGGGACCCGTGCCCAGCGGCTTGCGGTTGAAGGCCCAGTCCTTCATTCCCTTGGGATCGCCAGCGTAGTGCTTGGGGAAGATCAGGTTGTCGAAAAGGGTCAGATACGGGGCGTAGAACTCCTTGAACTTGATGACGACGGTATTGGCGTCGAGGCACTCGACCTTGTCCACGGCTGAGTAGCCAGTGGTCGAGACAATGCCGACGCCGGGGGTCATGATGGCTTCCAGCGTGAACTGGACATCGGCGCAGGTCAGAGGCGTGCCGTCAGACCACTTGATACCGTCCTTGAACTTGTAGGTGATGGTCTTGCCATCGGCGCTGACGCCGCCATTCTGGACGGTGGGCACTTCCTTGGCCAGATTGGCCACACGGTCGCCATTGGGCATCACTTTGGTGAAGCCCTCGATGATGAAGACATGAACTTCGTCCATGACTGTCTGTGTGCCGAGCAACGGATTGAGGGTGATGGGCGATTGCCAGACGGCCATGGTGACTTTGCCGCCCTTCTTGGGGCCGGCGGGGACTGGCGTTGCAGTGGGCTGAGCGGGTTGAGCTTGCGGCTTCGGCGCGGTGGTGGGTGTTGCCGTGGGGGTACCGCCACATGCGCTAAGAAGCAGAGACAGGATCACGAGCAGTGAGACGAGCGTGGACATGGCCCAGAATCTGCGCTTCTGCATGGTTTGTTCTCCTTTTCCTTCTTGGGGAATCTCTGAAACCATAGGCACGATTGGCTGACCTCATTGGCAGCGCAAGAAACCGGAATCTGCTGGATGCCACGCATCACCCCCTGGCTAACTGCTATCCTGAGACACCTCCGACACCCTCCGCAGCCGCACTCTGCTGTTGTAACGTGGTGAGATTATAGCACAGAGTGCGAAAGCAGTCAATGAAATGCAAGACGGTAACAGCAGTGTCATTTCTAGCACCAGGCCGTTCAGCAAGGCCCAAATCTGCAGTGAAATCAGGCAATTCTTGGGCGTTTCACCGCGATTCCGCGTCTGCATGGCGAGGTTTGGGGTCCTTGTGAGCCGCTATTGTCTGACAACAATGCTCCTGACAAGCCTGCGCGCTCTTGACATAGTCTATGGCGTAGCCTATAATCATGCCTACCAGCCAGCCGCACGACTCCGGCTGGAGCTTGATTGGTGTGCAAAGACAACTGCTCAGAGCAGATATGCCCGTGACGGCACATATCAGGAGCGCGGTCTCCCGTCTCGAGGGAACCGCGCTTCTCTGTATATGGTGCACAGGTAGAGGTATCGTGAAGACCGATTCGGCCATCATCGCCAGCGATCTGCGTCTCGTTTTCGCCGCGTTCCCGGCGCCCATTGTCGCACTCGACGGCGTCTCGCTTGAGATTGCTGACGGCGAGTTCGTCGCCATCGTGGGGCCATCGGGGTGCGGCAAGACCAGCCTGCTGCGCTTGCTGGGCGGGTTGATCGCGCCGTCGGCAGGCCAGGTGCGCTTTCGCGGTGGTACCTTGAGCGGGCCGCGCCCCGATATCGGCTTCGTCTTTCAGCAGCCGACCCTGATGCCGTGGCGCACAGCGCTTGACAACGTGATGCTGCCCCTGGAGATCCGCGCCATGCCGGCCCAGGATCGGCAGACGCGGGCGCAGGAGCTAATGCGTATGGTGGGACTGGCAGGATTTGAGAGCAGTCGCCCGCGCGAGCTTTCGGGGGGCATGCAACAGCGTGTGGCCCTGGCCCGCGCCCTGGCCTACGATCCCGCTGTGCTGCTTCTCGATGAGCCATTTGGCGCGCTCGACGCGCTCACACGCGAGCGCATGAATCTCGAGTTGCTGAAACTGTGGCAGGAGCAGCAGCGCACGGTGATTCTCGTGACGCATAGCATTCAGGAAGCTGTGTTCCTCGCCGACCGGGTGCTGGTCATGAGTCCACGGCCAGGCCGCATTTGCGCTGCCGTTGACGTGACGTTGCCCCGCCCGCGTACGCTCGAGGTCTTGAGCACGGCTGCCTTCGCTGCGCTCGCCCATAAGGTGCGTCTGGCCATTGCTAAGCAGGAGGCGCAGACATGAGCAGGCCCGGTAATGGAAAGAATGGCGACCTCCGCCACGCACATAGTGACTCGCTCCTCACGGTTGCTTTGCTGCTTGCGGCGCTGCTGGCGTGGGAGGGAGCGTCGCGCCTGCTGCACGTACCGGCGTGGCTCGTGCCCCCGCCTTCGACTGTCGGCGCCACGTTGCTGCGCGACCTGTACCCGCTGCTCTGGAAACACACCTGGGTGACACTGCAGGAAATCGGCGCAGGCATGGCCCTTGGCGGCACGGTGGGCCTGTTGCTCGGCGTTCTGCTGGCCTACATCCCCCGCGCCGAACGCGTGCTCGCTCCGTTTGTGCTGGCTGTGCAGACGACGCCCAAGATCGCGCTGGCGCCTCTGTTTGTCGTCTGGTTTGGCTTTGGCATCACGTCAAAGATCATCATCGTGGCGCTGATCGCCTTTTTCCCTATCATGGTCAATGCCGTCGCCGGCTTTTCGGCGCTCGATGCCGGCATCGCTGAGCTCATGCGCTCGCTCTCGGCCACTCGTCGCCAGACTTTTCTGCTGGCGCGACTGCCAGCCGCTCTACCCGGCCTCTTTGCCGGCGTTCGCATCGCCATCGTCCAAAGCGTTGTGGGGGCTGTCGCTGCCGAGTTTGTCGGGGCCAAGGAAGGGCTGGGCTACCTGGTCATGTATACCGGCAGCCTGCTGCAAACTGACCGGCTCTTCGCTGTCCTGGTGGTTCTGCTCGTCGTCGGCCTGACGCTCTACTGGTCCGTCGTGGCACTAGAGCGACGCACCGTCACCTGGTCGTAGGTGTTATATGGTTGGACAAGGAAGGAGTGTATCATGAGAGTCATGCGTTTGCTGCTGGCTGCTCTCGTACTCGTAACAGGGTGCGGGCTGCAGACGCAGCGATCAGTGGAAGAGGTCACGTTCGTCATACCCGTCAGTGAGATGGGTCTGCCCTATGCTGAGTTTGCCATAGCCGAGGAAATGGGCTATTTCAGCGAAGAGAACCTGAAGGTCAAGCTTGAGCTGCAACCAGGATTGACCGATGGCATCAAGGCTGTCGCCGCTGGCGCAGCGCAATTCGTCTTTCCCGCGCCCAACGTGGTCATGATCGGGCGCTCAAAAGACCTGCCCATCGTGACGGTCTTTGGCTCAGTGCAGCGCTATCAGTTCGGCTTTGCTGTCACGCCCGAGTCGCCAGTCGCCAGGTTAGCCGATCTGAAAGGCAAAACGCTTGGCCTGCCGGTGGCGGGAACCGAGACTATCGCCATTCCCATCCTGCAGGCAGCCGGAGTGGCCGCCAGCGACGTCAAACTGGAGGTCGTGGGCTTCGATGCGCGCCCGGCGGCGCTCAGCCAGAAGCGCGTCGACGCCGTTCTGACCTGGGACACAGAGCTGGCGACGTGGCAAGCCAAAGGCGTGGCGCTCAAGTTCTTCCCCGGCTGGGAATATCTAGACTACATGGGCAACGGCGTGGCAACCAGCGAAAAGGTCATCAAGGAAAAGCCCGATCTGGTGCGCCGCTTCTTGCGCGCCACCGTCAAGGGCATGATCTTTGCCGAGGCCAACCCCAAGGCGGCCGTCGCTATTGTCAAGAAGCGCTATCCCGAGGCAGTCCAAGATGAAGCGGCCGGCCTGGCCGTGGTCAACGCCGCCATCCAGCGCACGCGCAGCGCCAATACAGCCAGCCACGGTCTCGGCTGGCTGCGGCCCGAGCCGTGGCAGAAGCAACAGACAGACATGATGGATCTGAAGCTGCTCGACAAGACAACCGATGTTCAGGCGATGATCACCAATCAGTTCATCGCCGACGCCAACCGCGTGGACAAGGAGAAGATCGTCAAGCAGGCGCTCGCCTACAAGGCGCCGTAGCACCGGGGGCCAACACGTCCACAACAACACTGAGGGAGATGCCACAATGCACATTCGCTACTCGGTCAGCCTGTGGAACTACACCCACTACGCAGACGCACCCAGCCTGGAGCGCATCTGCGCCTCGCTGCGCGAGCACAACTACGGGATCGAGGTCTGGAGCAACTGGCGCGACGAAAAGGATCTCTACGACGAAGCAGGCCGCCGCCAGCTCACGGCTGCGCTGCAGGGTATGCAAGTCAGCCTGCACACGACGATGGACTCGAACACGTTCGAACGACAGAAGAAGCAGATAGATGCGGCGGCGGCAGTGGGCGCGGGGGTGATCGTCTTGCACCCCACCGATCTGGCGCCGAAAGGGTCATCGACGCTCGATGTGCCACTTACGCGCGACGCGGTCGCCTATGCGCGCGAGCATGGCGTGCGGCTGGCGCTGGAGAATGGGCGCCGGGAGTTTCTCGAAGAGGCTGTCAGCAAGGTCGAGGGTCTGAACGTCTGCCTGGATGTGGGACACATCTACCTGCACGCAGAATCGATGGCCGGCTTTCTCGCAGCGCTCAAGAGCAAGCTCATCCATTTGCACATTCAGGACTTGTTGTCGGATGTCGAGCAGAAAGAACTGCCGGGGACGATGAGAGACCACTACATCCCCGGCACAGGTGGAATCCCTCGCGCCGACTGGGAGCTTCTGGCTCGCACCCTGCACGAGATCAACTATGACGGCAGCGCCGTCTTCGAGGTGCAGCCGCGCCGGCCGCTTCAGACCGCGCTGCTGACCCGGCAGCTTATGCAGTCACTATCGCTTTGAGCAGTATCTGCGCAGCCTTGAGGAGCTCGGAGATGCTCTGGTACTCGTCGGTGGTGTGCACCGCGCCAAAGCCGCAGCTCATCACCAGCGCGTCAATGCCATGTGTGCGGAAAATGTTCACATCGCTGCCGCCGCCGCTCTCTTCAAGGCGCGGTTCGATACCCAGAGCACGCGTGGCAGCCATCAAGTGACGCAGAATGGCGCTGCTTTGCTCGCTCACGCGAAAGCCGTCGTACTTGCGGGTCACTTTTATGTCAACTGTGGCGCCGTGCCGTTGGGCTGCGCTTTCAAAGGCAGCGACCATGGCCGCTGTCTGCGCCTCGAGCTTGGCGGCGTCACGGCTGCGCGCCTCGCCGTCGATCGTCGCCAGCGCCGGCACGACATTGCGCGCCATGCCACCCGTGATCAGGCCGATGTTCGCGGTCGTCTCAGCATCGATGCGCCCGAGCGGCATGGCAGCGATGGCTTCGGCGGCGACGCGAATAGCGCTGATCCCCTTCTCCGGCGCGCCCCCGGCGTGGGCAGCCTTGCCATGCACGGCCACTTCCAGCCGGTCCTGGTAGGGCGCAGCCACCACAATTCCCCCCGCCGCGCCGTCATGGTCAAGCACAACACCCTGTTTGGCCGACAGACGCGCGTAATCCAACTCTTTCGCTCCCCGTAGCCCCAATTCCTCACGCACGGTAAACACAACCTCGAGCGCGGGAGTGGACAGCTTCTCGTCCACGATCACGTGCATCACTTCCAAAATCGCTGCCACAGCCGAGCGGTCATCGGCGCCCAGAATCGTCGTCCCATCGCTGCGGATGATGTCGCCATCGACGACCGGCTTGATGCCGATGCAAGGCTGGACCCCGTCCATGTGGGCATTGACGAGCAACGGTTCGCCGCGCCCGCTGCGCTTGCAGAACAGATTGCCGGCGGCGTCGCTCTCAATGGAAAAGCCCAGGGCGCTCATGCGCTCGGCGCAATAGCGGGCCACGTCCTGCTCACAACCCGACGGACTATCGATGCGAACGAGCTCCAGGAACGTATTCACCATCCGTTGGCGATTGATCATGTGCGTCTCTCCTTTATGCGGTAGATCTGATATCCGGCGCAGTCACGACCCCCACTTCAGCAATCGTCCAGGGATGCCAGGGCGACGAGCCGGTGTTCTCGATGCGCAGATAGCGCAGCCAGCGCGGGCCGACAGCCACATCCACCACCGCCCAGTTGCTGGCCTTGCGCGCGACCTCGTCCCACGCCTGCCCGTCCAACGAGGCGCTGATGACATAGCCGCGCGGGTATTGCGGGTTGCTGGTGTTGTTCAAGCGCAGGCGCTCGACGTAGACTCTGTCGCCCAGGTCGAGCTGGAACCACGCCCCCGGGCGCTGTGGAGCGGCTGTCGTCCACACTGTTTGCGGATCGCCGTCGATCGCTTTGACTGCATCGCCGCCGTTGAGGCTGGCCGTCGCCGTCCACAACGACGCCGTCGCAATGCCAACCTCGCTGATCGTCCAGTTGACCGGCCATTTGGGCGTGCGCGTCTGGGTGATGCGCAGGTAGCGGGCGCGTACAGCCGCAAACACGGCTTCAACCGACTTCCAGTTGGGGTCTTTACGAGCGACCTCGCTCCAGGCGCTGCCGTCTGTCGATACCTCGATCACATAGCCGCGCGGGAAATCCTTGTCCGGGCTGATCATGCTCAGCCCGCTCACCTGCTGCTGGGCGCCCAGGTCAATCATATACCACATGCCAGGTTCCTGGGTCTGTGCGCTGCTCCACGAGCTTGCCATGTCGCCGTCAATTGCCTTTGGCGCATCAGCAGTGTTGTGGCTGGCGCTGGCGATCCACTTCGCCGGCGGCGTGCCGGTCGGCTGCACACGGATGGACAGATCGAGCGGCGTCGCGCCGCGTGCGGAGAACCAGCCCACGCCCTCCTCGATCAGGTCCCAGCGCAGCGTGTACACTCTCTGCACGAGCGGCGCCTGCACCTGCGTCTTCAATGTCACCGCCTGAGCGGCGGCGACGTTAGCCGGCAGCGACACATGTGGTCCTTCCGCTCCAGCAGGCAGCCAACGATAGCCCAGCCGCACCGGGTGCTGTCCTGTCGCCGGCCAGACGACATTGCCATCATTGCGCAGGCGCAGCGACACATCGACGCTCTGCCCCGCCTTCAGCGTCGTCGGGACAGAATTGCTGAGATAGGCCACGCGATAGACAGGCTCGGGCGCAGGTGGGATATGAGGCAGTGCGCCGACCGCCGTGCAGACGGGGAAGAGCGCGTTTGTCCTGGGGTCGCACCAGGCAAAGGGCAGCCAGGTCGCGTCGGGCGATGAGCACAAGAAAGCGCTCGCTGATCCTACATAGGGATACTGCTGAAGAGTTTGATAATACGTGGCATATTGCGACGCCATTTCGGCGCGGCTGAGGCCGGGCGTGCTATTGCCAAACTCGGTGATCTCGATCGTTTTGCCTGGGAAACGCTGCCGGTACTGCACAAAACGCATACCCCAATCGTTCGACAGCATGCTCTGGTACTGCCAGTAGGTGTGGCAACCCAGCCAATCGGACGCCAGGACGGCATCGCGGCAGATGTCCAGCCATTCGAAATCACGATGGGGGTAGTTGAGGGCCAGCCCCGGAAAACCAAAGCGCGCCCACGGGCAGGCCTGCTTAAGGCCAGCCAGCACGGCCAGGTACCATTGCCGGAAATCCTGTGCGTCGCTATCCGAGTTGCCCCACCCCTCGTAACCCTGATAGTGATTGGGCTCGTTGTGCACCTCGAACTTGGTCGCGTAGGGGCGTAGCTCATCGATGCGCGGCGCGAACTTGCTGACAAATTGCTGCGCGGTTGGGCGTGTATGGCTGCCGCTGATGCGGTCATCGAAGAGGCGCACGATGAACTCGATGCCGGGGTTCTCCTGGCGCACACGCTGCAAGACATCCAGGCGCGTAAAGTCCATGATCTTGAGCGATTCGATGCGCGCCACCCGGATCGCTTGATAATCCGTGTCCGTGAAGGTCGTATCATTGCGTGCATGCAAACCAATACGCATAGTCGTTGTCCTCCAGGTGATGCTGCGACGACGGGAGTGCCCGATAGAGCACCCGATAGGGCGGGGTGAGCTTCGGGGCAGGCTCTCGTCCCACTCCACATCTACAGAAATCGGATGAAAACCTGGTTGCTGAGCAGACGCCCGCGCGGCGTCAACCGTATGCGGCTGCCGACGCGTTCCAGCAGGCCCAAATCCACCAGCTCAGCAATCCGCGGGGCGAAGACATCAAGCGACTGCCCGTGGCGGGCAGCGAACTGCTCAGCCGAGACCCCCTCCTGTAGAAGACGCAGGCCGAGGAACATCGTTTCGGAGCGTGCCATTTCCGGCGTAATCGTCTCACTGCCGGCCCGCGCAGATTGGCCTGCCTGAATGCGTGCAATGTAGTCGCGCGGATGGAGAACGTTGGAATAGCGCGTTTCGCCATCAAATGAATGAGCGCCGGCGCCAAAGCCGAAATACGGCTGTCGCTGCCAGTAGAGCGAGTTGTGTCGCGACCGTGTCGCCTCCGTGCTGGCCCAGTTGGAGATCTCGTAGTGCACATAGCCAGCCGCATCGAGCATCGACTCCGCCGACTCATACATGTCTGCTGCGCTGTCGCCGGGCAAGATCAGCTCATGGCGGGCGACGCGTCCGGCCATCGGCGTATTCTCTTCCAGTGTCAGCGCATAGAGCGAGAGATGCTCAGGGCGCAGGTCAATCGCCTGCGCCAGCGTGTCACGCCAGTGGTCCACAGTCTGGCCGGGCAGGCCATACATAAAATCGAGGCTGATATTGTCAAAGCCAGCGCGGCGCGCCGCGCTGGCGGCGTCCCTGGCCTGTGCGGCGTCGTGCAAGCGGTCGAGCACGCGCAGCATGGCGTCATCGAAGCTCTGTATGCCCAGGCTGAGCCGGTTGATGCCCAGGCTGCGCATGGCACGCAGCGACTCCTCGCTGACGGTGCCCGGGTTAGCCTCGATGGTGATTTCTGCCTCCGCAACCGTAAATGCATGGCGGCAAGCAGCTATGATCTGCGCCAGGCGCTCGCCGCTCAAGAGCGACGGCGTGCCGCCGCCAAAATAGATGCTGACGGCGCCGGGCCTACCCTCAACCGTCCCTATCTCCGCACAGAGGGCAGCGACGTACTGGTCGACCAGGTGTCCCAGCCCTGCATATGTGTTGAAATCACAATAGCTGCAGCGCACCTGACAGAAAGGGATGTGCAGATATACACCAACGTCATCAGGCCCCATACCGATTTCCCCGCACAACAGCGAAGACACAGAGAACACCGAGTCTATAACCTTCTCCTCTGTGCTCCCTGTGTCTCTGTGGTATGCTACTCACTTGGCGAACCCGCGCAAAAGCTGTTCCAGGCTCTGCCAGGCGTAGGTCGCGTCGTCCTGAGCCGTGGCGTCGGGTCGGCAATGCTCCATGCCACGGCGCAGGCTGTTCAGCAACTCTAGCCGGTCGCGCGTTTTGCTTGTGATGGCGCCGCTGCGGTACGCTTCCTGCACCATCACCGGAAATGAATGATACTCGTGTCCAAGAACACGACCGCGCTCTTCCTGGCGAATGGGGTGGCCCATTTCCTCCAGGCGCCCCACCAGCGCCGACTCAGCCGCAGCGCAACACGTGACAATAGCCGCTCGATAGTGCTCGCTGCGCATACAGTCGCGGGCTTCGCGCATGTCGTCCAGCAGTTGGTGCGCGTTGCGCAGCGACGACAGCCTGGTCTTGAGCAACTCTAGCTCAACCAGGGGGGCAGCGTGCTCATCCACCAGGCGCTCAGCCAGAGCCGTCGCGGCAGCAACCAACTCATCTTCCGCAGGCGGCCCAGACGGAGCATACGCCTCATGGTAAATGAAGAAGTCCACATTCATGGCCAGGCGGAACTCTTCGCGGCGCGAGCCGTTCTGGTCGGGCAGGTCAGCGAGATCAGGATAGATGACGGGATCAGCAAACTGCAGCGTGAAGCACCCCACCGGCCCCAGATGGACGTCGCCGGCGTGTTGCCCGGGAATGCAGAGAATCTGCCACCAGCGGTTGCCGCCGTGAATGATATGCACATCCTGGCCGTGATAGGGCAGCAGGCTGGCCAAGCGCACGTACTTCTGGCGCGCCGCCCGCACATACGAGCTAACGAACGCTGTATGAAACGCCGTGGCAAGGTTCGCCGAGCTGGATTGATCTATCATAGTTTCAGGCTCTTCAAGTACTGACGAAACTCATCACCCAGGTCAGGTCGTTTGAGCGCCATTTCCACCGACGCCTTGAGGAAGCCCAGCTTGTTGCCGGTATCGTAGCGCGTCCCCTCGAACTCGTAGCCGTAGATCGCCTGGCGCTGCAAGAGCAGCCGCAAGCCATCGGTGATCTGTATCTCGCCGCCTTTGCCCGGCTGTGTATGCTCCAGGCACTCGAAGATATCGGGCGTCAGGATGTAGCGGCCGACAATGCCCAGGTTCGAGGGAGCGTCCTCTAGCATTGGCTTTTCCACCAGGTCTTCGACCTGGTAAATGCGATCCTCGAGCCGCTTGGGGGCGATGATGCCGTAGCGCGAGACAGCGCTGGGCTCCACCTGCTGCACAGCCAGCACCGAACAGTGATAGCGATCGTAGACATTGATCATCTGCTTCAGGCACGGCGTGGCAGCGTCGATGAGATCGTCCGGGAAGAGCACAGCGAAAGGCTCATCGCCGACGATTTCCTTGGTCACCAGAATGGCATGGCCAATGCCCAGCGGTTCTTTCTGCCGGATGTACGTTATCGTGTTGGCAAGATCAGAGATGCTGCGCACTTCACGCAGAGCCTCAGTATCGTTCTTCTTATTCAGGTAGTATTCGAGTTCAAAAGCAACATCGAAGTGGTCTTCAATCGCCCGCTTGCCGCGCCCGGTAACGATGATGATTTGCTCGATCCCGGATGCCACCGCTTCTTCGACAACATACTGGATGATGGGCTTATCAACCAATGGCAGCATTTCCTTGGGCTGAGCTTTCGTTGCCGGCAGAAGGCGGGTTCCCAGCCCGGCCGCCGTGAAGACGGCTTTTCTGATTTTCATACCAACTCCTCGTTTGGCCCGCCCCGCACGACGCTGTCCGTGGGGCGGAGCGGCGTTGTTCGCTATTTCGAATACTTCTTCTGGTTCTCCAGATGCTCCTCAAAGGTCCTGGCGAAGACGTGCGAGCCGTCGCCCCTGGCGAAATAGAACAGGTCATCGCTCTTGGACGGCTGCAAGACCGCCTGAATGGACGCCAGGCCCGGGCTACAGATGGGACCGGGCGGCAGATCGCGGCGCAGATATGTGTTGTAGGGCGACTGTGTCGTGCGCAATTGATCGAGGCTAATCTGCGGCCACCAGCGTTGCTGCGCCTTGTCGTACCCGAGCGCGTACTGGACGGTCGCATCCGCTTCCAGCGCCATGTCCCTGGCAATCCGGTTCAGGTAGACGCTGGCAACATGCGGCCGTTCGGACGCCAGCACTGCCTCGCGCTCAACCAGCGACGCGATCGTGAGTACCTGGTGGATTGTCAGGCCACGCGCCGTCGCCTGCTGGCGCATGGCTGGAGTGAAGCGGCTGTCCATCGTGCTGATCAGCAGGTCGACCACCTTTTCCGCCACCCAGCGGGGATCCATCTGGTAGGTATCCGGATACAGATAGCCTTCCAGCGAGACGTCAGCAGCCTTCCCGCTCAAGACTCCAGCGTCAAACTTGCCAGTGCGCATCACTTTGAGCAGCGCATCGTACGTCGACACGCCGTTACTAGACAACACCTCGGCGATCTGCTCGAGCCGCCACCCCTCGCGCACTGTCACGCGTACCTCGTTCTGGCGGCTGCGCTGCAAGGCGACGATAATGTCGTCCATGGTCATCGTCGCGGCCAGTTCATACTCACCGGCCTGAAGATTCTGCGCCACACCACGATACTTCACCAGTTGCTTAAACAGGGCGGCATCGGTGATGAGGCCGTAGGCCTGTAGATTGCGCGAGATGTCATCGGCTGTATCGCCCACAGAAACAATGAACTTGACCGGCGTTGGATTTGTTCCAACCGGCCGGTGGATATCGGCATCCTTCAGGCCCAGGTAAGCGCCCAGTATGGAACGTTCGATCCCGCCCGACTTCTTGCCGACCACAAGCGGCGCTGTGGCGCTGGCCGGTGTCGATGGCTGGCGCGCCTGCAAGAACAGATGGACCGCAACAATCGGCGTGGCCAGTAGCAGAACCGCCACCCCTAGGAGCCCCACACGGATCAGGCTTGTGCGCAAGCGCGTGCACCCTCCCCAACCGAGATTCTGACAATAGAGACGCAGCCGTTACTGAGACGAAGGCGCATGCCCGTTCATCTCAGCATCCCCGCCGTCTCTGCGATTTATGGCTTGCAGTCGCTGATAATCGAGATAGCTTTGCAGAATGACGGCGGCAGCCGCCGCATCGATGCGGGCCGAACGTTGGGCCGCGCGCATACCCGCTTCAAGCAGCAGGACGCGCGCTCCTTTCGTCGACAGCCGTTCATCCCAGAACACAACCGGCACCGTGATGAGTGGCTTCAGCCTCTCGATGAAGTTCTGCACGCTTTCGGCCTGCGTGCCCGAGCGGCCGCTGAGATGGAGCGGCAGGCCAACGATAATCGCCTCAGCCTCATATCCTTGCACCATTGCTGCCAGCGCCGCCAAGTCCTTGGCGATCGAAACCCGCTTGAGCACGCGCTCAGCCGATGCCAGAAACCCTGTCGGGTCGCTGACGGCAATACCGATCCGCTTATCTCCGACGTCGAGCCCGATAACCCGCATAACAGCCATCCGCTGCCACATGAGTGACGCCCCCCGCCCGGCGTCGCCGATCAACCGTCAGGCGGGGATGCCACAACGATGAGCGACACTACACAATCGTCCCGGCCGAGTCTCGATCCAGATAGAGGGTAGCATTGGCCTGTCGGCGCAGGATCGAGGCCGGGCAACTCGTAGCGAGCGGCCCATAGAGAGCATTGTAGACCGCCGCTGCCTTACGCTTTTCCGGCGCAACACAGATGATCTGTCTGGCCGCCAGCAAGCCAGGGATCGTGACCGTCAAGGCGTGGGTTGGCACCGCGGCCATGTTGGGGAAGTGGCCTTCGCCCACCTGTTGCCTGCGGCAGCCCTCGTCGAGCTGCACAACTTTCACCCATAACGGGTCGTCGAAGTTTGCCACCGGCGGATCATTGAACGCCAGATGCCCATTCTCGCCGATGCCGCAATGGCAGAGATCAATTGGATGTGAGCGTAATAGCTGCGCGTAGCGCTGGCACTCGGCCTCTGAGTCAGGGGCGTCGCCCTCGATGTAGTAAGAGTGTCCGGGCTTCACCCAGTCGGCCAGGTGTTTGTGGATAAACAGGCGGAAGCTGGCCGAGTGCGTCGCTGCGATACCCTGGTATTCATCCATATGAAAGAGATTGACCTTGCGCCAGTCGATTCCCTGCTCCTGACGCAGCGCGCCCAGAAAGTGCCGGCCGGCATTGCCGGTAGCCATCATGAAGTTGGCTTCACCGCGCTCCCGAATGGTCTTCTTGAGGATAGCAGCGGCATCGTGGGCGGCAGCTGCGCCAAGGATGGGCTGATCGGGGAAGATGCGCACCCGTAGTTTCTCAAAAGTTCGATCGATTGGCATGTTGTTCTCCTCTGGGTTTTGCAGAATCTCCGCCCGACAGGCTGCAAGTAGACCGGCATCATGAACACTAAGGAATTGGTTCCGCAATGCCTGACGCTAGGCTAAAGCCATGCGCTACAAGAACGAAGCCCTACGGGCTAAATCGCGACGACAGGATAGCCCCGCAGGGAGCTTTGTATCTGTAGCGCGGCGGCTTCAGCGCCGTGGGCCGGCGACGGTTACCGAATCTAGTAGTACATGTTCATCGCGCCCGGCGCACTCTTGCCTACGCGTCGTCTAGCGGGTAGCGGCCGTATTGCAACGCTGTCTCCCACATGGCAACAATGTTCTGCCACGGGATGGCATTGCTCAACTCGGTTGTCGAGCCGAGCACATAGCCCGACCCGGGGGCGGCGATGCGCAACGCCTGGCGCGTGCCGGCGCGCACCTCATCCACGCTACCCAGCGGCAACAATTCGCTGGCGTCTATGCCGCCAACAAGCACCAGCCGCTTGCCATAGCGCTCCTTGATGTCGCGCAAATCCATGCCCGCTTGCGTCTCCAGCGGGTTGATGGCGTCGATCTCCGCCGCAACCAGGTCGTCCATCACAGCATTCAGGTTGCCGTCCGAGTGGTAGATGACCTTGCAGCCAAGCTCATGATACATGCCCACCATCGTGCGCAGGCGCGGGAAGAACTCCCGCCGCAGGAAATCCGGCGAGAAGATGGTGGCCGTCTTGCTGGCGATGTCCTCGCCGAGCATGACGAAGCGGTGCGCTATGCGCCGCCGGTCATAGGCGGCCAGCATGCGGCAGTTGGCCTTGAAGATGGCGTCGAGCCAGCGCGAGACAAGCTCTGGCTGGTCGGCCAGAAGATAGCAGAAACGCTCCAGTCCGGCGGCGTGGAAGGCGCCGTGCAGTCCGACGCCGCCCGCTCCCCACAAATAGACGCACTCGCCGAGCTTCTCCTGCCACTGCTCGGTGCGCTGCATCAGCCCGTCAATCCAGCCGTTTGCGCGCGGGTCAAAGCCGTCGTGTCGCTCGATCTCTTTACGCACCCAGGCGGCTAGCCCATCACCGTCGCTGAATGGGCGCTCGATGATCCACGATGTCCAGTTTTCGCGCTTCCACACGAAACCATCGGACAGGCGGTCAATACCTTCGGCTTGCGGGTAGTAGGGATTGGCGGTGGCGTCGAGGATGGCCCGGCACGCGCGCAGCCCAATCTCGTTGCCATGTTCCAAATTGAATGGCTCGCCCGCGTAGTGGCCTATCGCGCCCGGGTTACGCAACTTGTCGTAAAGAGGCACACGGTCAGGCTGCTCAAAGCGAAAGACAGCTTCCAAACGTTCAACCGGCTTCATGTCATCTCCCGAAGAAAATCGCGGTGGTCTGCTGTCGCTATAGTCGCACAGTTGGCGCGGTTTGTCAAGGCGTTGGGTAGAGGGTTCAGGGTACATCAACCGATGCTCCGCTTCCCTCCACCCTCTACCCTCTACCCGCTACCCTACAGACGAATCGGATAGCGCCCATACTTGAGCCAGGCGTCGCGCATGGCCATGATGTTGGCGAAGGGAACATAGTCGGGCAGCGAGTTGGCTGAGCTGAGGCAGTAGCCGCCGCCCGGCGCAAGCACGCGGATGCGCTCTTTCACCTCGGCGTCAACATCGGCGGGCGTGCCCAGCGTCAGCGTGTAGGCCAGGTCGATGTTGCCGATCAGTGTCAGGCGGCCCTGCACCTTCTGCTTGAGGGCGACGATATCCATGGCAGGCGGCTCCAACGGGTTCAGCCCATCGAAGCCGGCGCCAATGATGTCTTCAACGACAGGGTTGATGTCGCCGTCGCTATGGAAGAGGCAAAGGACGTCGCGGGCGTGGCACGCCTTGTTGGCCTGGGTGTAGAACGGAAAGACGAAGCGGCGGAAGATGGACGGTGAGACCATCAACCCGCTGTTGTAGGCCAGGTCGTCCGCATGCCAGATCACGCCCACCGACTTGTGGTCGAGGATGTGCTCGACGACGCGGCCCTGGATGGCGCACACCTTCTCGAAGACACGCGCAATCAGGTCGGGTGCTTCGGCCAGCGCAAACGAGAACGACTCGAAGCCCATCAGCCACCAGGCAGCGTTGAAGATCTTGCCCACGGCGGCGAACACCTTCATATTCGACGGCATCAGGCGGTCAGCCTCATCGTAGGCCGAGTAGTCCATCTTGTCCGGGTCGGGCCAGCCGAACTTCTCGAAGTCGGCGTGGGTGCGAATGGCGCCCTCGCCCTCGTTGGCCCAGCGCCGCTGCACGGTGTCATAGGTGGCGTCGGTCTTGGTGGTCATGGCGGCGGTCATCTCGTCGCTGGTGGTCAGGCCGCTGGTGATGGTGATGTAGTCAAAGCCAAAGGCCTGAGCAAAGGCGATGTCGTCGCCAATGCCACGCGGCGCGTGCCCCAGGATGCGCGCGC
This sequence comes from uncultured Ktedonobacterales bacterium, assembly GCA_964402955.1. Classification (GTDB taxonomy): domain Bacteria; phylum Chloroflexota; class DTOL01; order DTOL01; family DAOUCN01; genus CAYOEZ01. Next base: position 20,430 of record CAYOEZ010000035.1, read on the forward strand.
GGTGGACGTCACTAAGGCCATCCTCCCAGGGCACCCAATCAGGCTCACCCTGGCGCAGCAGCGCCGTGCGCCAGCGCGCAAAGTCGGGACGGTAATCGTGCGGCAGCGGTGTGAGTGTCAAAGTTCGTTACCTCCGGGTTTGGGGTTCAGGGTATAGGGTTCAGGGTTCAGGGGACTCGGCGCAGCGTTGCCCCCCCGCCCCCAATTCTGGGGGAGCAGAGCCGCTACGCCCGTAATGTCGAGTATTCGCGATCCTTCCCCCAGAATTGGGGGGTAGGGGGGCAACGTCACGCCCCGGGCAGCGGCCACTCCGGTATCGCTGCATCTATCGCTGCCATCAGGCGAACGGTCTCCTTGAGGGCAACGACAATCTTCTGGTACTGGGTGCGATCATCGTAGGAAAGCGTGCGTCCGCGCCGGTCTTTCAGCCACTTGTCACACACCTGGTAGCCGCCGATGTGGAACTCCCACACATCGGGCGACACGCCAGCGACATACTGCTCCTTATTGATATAGACCCGTCCCTGCGCCAGCGGCGTCCCCGCGCCCGGTTCCGGCTCGCCCGGCGCGAGATAGCGTGGATAGCCTTTGTCCACAAGGTTGTTCCCTACAACTGGGTAGTTCGTGACAAGCTGGCCGAGCGCGGGCGAATCCATCAAGTGCAGCGCGACCAGTTCCTGACCCAGCGCCGCCAGCGCACGGAAGAGCGCGACGTCATTTGTCACCGGCAGGCGCGGGAAGTCCATCTTCAGGAACTCGGCATAGCGGCTGCGGTAGGTGGGCGAGTGAAACACAGCATACATATAATGAAAGACGTCTTCCGGCCCGAAGGTTGTCTGCAAGTCGCCCACACCGTCGGGTGTGAAGGCCAGCCCTAACCGCTTCTCAACATCGGCGACAAAGGTTGGGGTCAGGTTGGGGCGACGACCGCCGGGGCCAGCAGGCCAACGCTCTGCCTCCACGAAACTCCTCTGCGCGGATTGTCTGCCGTCAGCGATTGGGTAAAGATACACAGGTGCCAAATAGGAACGATCGTATACGGTGACGATTTTGTGGGTGGCAATGTGGCGGGTACAGAGGGCAGCAAACGGTTCCTTAGATTGTCGAGCTGTGAGCAAGCCTAAATTGACTAGCAGCATGTGCCCGTGGACATCAAAGACGGGCCTGCTCGTGAATCCGACTTGGTAGTAGATTGACCTAAAGTCATACGGCCTGTAGATGCAAGTGCGGATACAAGCCGGATTATACTTTCCAACCTTTGCCCTTTCGCCGACATCATAGCTACTTGAGGGATGTATGTTGAAAGACTGGCGAAATACCTCGTCGAAGTCACCACTAAAAAGCCGTGCCATTCGGTGCTCAAGCGAGGCCCGTTCAACATCGATGCATAGTGCGTCTCGATCAGTGTTCAGCCCGCTCCCGAATACGGGGAAAACATCCTCAAGAGCCGGGTACTGCTCATACTCCTGTATAGCACCTTGTGAGGTGGGAACGAAGAAGTAATGAGGCTGCAAATGTCTGAGTCTGTTCCACTGCACTGAACCTACGCTGGCTTCCATAAGCCTAGCATACTTGCTTTCTCGAGAGCCCCACATATCGGCATGATGAACCGTGGCCGGGCCATTCTTGCCTGTCTCTTTGACAAAGACACCGATGGCGACGCCCTGTTGGATATCGAAGACATTCTCGTCCCCTGAACCATCGGGGCACCGCTCCTTCTTCCTGATGTTGCCGTGCAGATTGAGGATGTAGATGTCAGAAAAGGTTTCAATGAGGGATTCACGCATGCGACGATGAGTCAAGCCGTCAAGATACGCATTGCTGGAGATGTAGGCCAGAATACCTGCACCTGTCTGCTCGATGCGCCATTGCGCGAAGCGAATGAATTTGATGAAATCGTCATCCAGGTTGAGCTTCTTCTCGTGCAGGTCTTTCTTGTAGTCATCGAGCAAGGACAGAATCCAGGGGTTGCGGTTCATGCGGCCAAAGTTGGCATAGGGCGGATTCCCCATCACGACCATGATTGGCAAGTCGCGCTTGACCCGCGCTGCCGCATTAGCTTCCTCGGTGATCATGCGCAACGGGCCAAACAGCGTCATCGTCTTCTCTTCGGCCTTTTCAAGACTATTGGTCAAGTACACACCCAGGCGTTCATTTCCGGAAAAGTCATAGGCCCACTGCTTACGTTGCGCTTCTGGCAGGTCGTGCCCGGCCAATTGCAGACCGAGCTTGAAATGAGCAACGGCATAGGGCGCCATAAGCAGCTCAAAGCCAAAGAGCCGCGGCAGCAATTGCTTCTGCACATAGCCCGACCACATGCCGGCGTTGCCGCTCTGCACAAAACGCTCGCGGATCAGGTCAATGACTGTGTAGAGAAACGTTCCTGTGCCACAGGCGGGGTCAAGCACCAGCACGCGCGGCGACGTCTGTGTGCGCTCCTTGCCATCCTCGCCGGTGGTGTTATACGAGACCGTGCTCTCATCAGCCAGGCCGCCAGACAGCCCGAAGCGCTCCTTAAGCAAGTAGTCCACCGAGCGCACGATGTAGGAGACAACCGGCTCCGGCGTGTAGTAGACGCCGCGCGACTCGCGCAGCTTCGGGTCATAGGCCGCCAGAAACGTTTCATAAAAATGCACAATCGGGTCGCTCTTGCGCTCACGCTTGCCAAAGTCGGCCAGAATCGCCAAGATGTCGGCCTGCGCCAGCACCTGCACCAGGTCGTCAACGAAGTCGGCGAACGGCTCCTCATCCATCTCGATACCGGATATCATCGCAAACAGCTTGCGCAAAAAGGGGTTCGTCTTGGGAATCAGCCGCTGCGCTTCAGCGCGGCTGAAGTCCCCTGGCGTCGGGTCCATGACACGGGCGGAAAACAGACCATAGGCCAGCGTCTGCGCAAACATATCGGCGAACTGATCAACGGGCAGGTCAGGGACAAGCGTCTCCTGGAACGCCCTGTGCAAGTCGCTCATCAAGTCCGATTGTTGATGTTTCTCAAACGCCTGAACGATGATATCGCGTATCAGGTGCGTCAGGCGGGCCATGCGCAGAGCCAGGTCTTTCGGTCTGCCAATCGGTTCTGGCTTCTGATCGAGAAAGGAGAGCAGCAATTGCCCGACCTTCTGCGCTCCGTCTTTGCTTGCGACCAGCTTGCCGTTGGCGTCGACGCGGGCCAACCGCTCGCTTTGGCGGTGCTCACCGTTCACGTACCAACGGAACTCCAGATAGTCTGTAAGAATCAGGTTGCCCAGGGAATGCAAGTAGCGCTTCAACTGCTCCGACCGTTCTTCGTCGTCGAGACTCTTGCCCACATCTTTGGTCTCGATGTAGCCCATGAGTAGATGACTCTGCCCGCTGCTGCCAGAGCGGCGAGAAACGATAAAATCGGGCGCGCCGCAGGCGATATGCTTCGGCTCATTGGTTGCCGTCACGCCCGACAGGAGTGACTGCACGAGTGCCTGAAGCGCGGGACGATGTGTGTGCTCGGTGGCGTCGCCGCGCCGCAGCGCCTCTGTGACAGCCTTCAGATAGTCGCCGAGTGCATCACTCATCCAGGTGTCTCCAACACGTATTCTTTACCACTTTCAGGGGAGGCGGATGACGTTACGAGAGGAGTCAAGACCACGAGTGCCAGGATGGCGGAGACGAGTCGTTTCACGTTTCGCTTCTGTGACCTGGCTATGGGGACGTGTCGGATGCACAACTCCGCACGCACCTCGTGGGACGCAGCGAATCCTGCTCTCATGCCCCGATCATCCGCTCGTAGTCGTCATGCGTGCCGATCCAAACCCAGATGAAGTCTTCGCCATCCGCCACTGCCAGCGCCCGGTAGCCAAGTCCCACTCGAGCGGACCAGAACCCGCCAACTCTCTTGAAGTGGAGAGAGGGATGCCTGGGGTCCTTCTTCAGCAACTCAAAGCTGCTCGTTGCTGCCTGTCGGACGTCGTCAGGCAAACTGGTGTAGCAGTCCCAGAAGCGGCGTGATGTCCGGTGCATCTAGAGATCCCGCAGATGGCTCGCGGCTTTGTCCGCCCCGGCTTCTCTTAGCAGGAAATCCAGCTTCCCCGACTCTGAATGCGCTTCAATCTGCTTGTCCCATTCTTTCCAGTCTCTCTTCGAGAACCACTGCCGCAAGAGAGCGTAATCCCTGTGTGGAAGAGCTTCTATTGCGGCTTGTATCTCCAGTACCTTCACCATGTCTACCACCTCGGCTTGCTTCCTTGGCAATGGGAACGGGTTTGCGTAGCTGCAAGCACCATAACTGAGCCCGGCCACTGGCAGCATCTCACTTGCGATCAGCGTGGACTAACAGCGCAAGTATACAACCACGCATGACCGCCGTCAAGCAAAGATGTAGTGTCCCCGCCATTCCCGATGTGAACGGAATGGCGGTCCCAAGGCCATAGAAGCCCCGCGGATGAGCGCGGACTGCCCGCAAGAATCCGCGCCCATCCGTCCTTTCCGCGTCCATCCGCGTCCCCGCCCAAACTCTACTCGATCACCGGTCGTGGCAGAAGGCCCAGATTCTGCGCCACCTTGGGCACGGCGTCGGGCCAGTTGACTGCCATGATGTGCAGCCCGCGCACACCTTCGATCGCGCGCACCTTGTTGCAGATGTCGCAGCACAGGTCGACGCCGTACTTCTCGCTGTCTTCCTTGGACATGCCCTTTATCTTGTCCACGATCCACTGCGGCACATCGTTACCTGCGACTTCCTTCTGCATGTACTCGGCGACGCGGATGGAGCGCATCGGGCCAACGCCGGCGAAGATCGCCACTTTTTCGTGCAGCCCCAGGTCGACGACGCGCTTCATGAACTCTGCGAAACGGTCAACGTTGTAGATAAGCTGCGTCTGGATAAACTGCGCCCCGGCCACGATCTTCTTGGCCAGCCGATAGGGGCGATAGTCGTAGGGCGGGGCAAAGGGGTTTTCCACAGCGCCGATGAAGAAGTCGGGCCCACGCACGGGGATCTTCTCGCCATTCTCGAAGGCCTGATCGTCGCGCATCATGCGCACCGTGCGGATCAGGTTCATCGAGTCAAGGTCATAGACAGCCTTGCAGTCGGGGTGATCGCCCCACTTGGGATGATCGCCGCTCAGACAGAGCACAGTGTTGATGCCGAAGAGCGACGCGCCCAGCAGGTCACCCTGCAAGCCCAGGCGATTGCGGTCGCGGCAGGTGAACTGCACGATCGGCTCCATGCCCGCCTGCTTGAGCATAATGCCGACCGCCAGGCTGGAACAATGCACCATCGCCGACTGGTTATCGGTCACGTTGTAGGCGTCGCCGAGTCCCTTGAGGGTGGCGATTTGCCGCTCGATGTTCTTGGGGTTGGGCCCAACCGGCGGCGAAACCTCGATGCAGACGGCAAAGTGCCCGGCCTTGAGGACTTTCGCCAGATTGCTGGGGGCGCCCGTCAACCCAGGTTGAGGTGGAGCGGTACTCATCTGCCCTCCAGTATCTCGGTAGCGTACCTCGTCGTCTTCTCGCTCCCTGTGGCTATCTGATCACGACCAGTAGCGAAAGTTACCCAGGAAGCCATTCCCTCAAGCCGCCAATCCACGGGCGGATTGAGGCGATAGATCTCGCGCGCGTAGGGGGTGCGAGGCGCCCGCTCCACTGCTTTCACCCACACGCAATCCATCTCAGGCTTGACCTCGCACTTTCCGTTGAGGCGCACGCCGCCGCAGGGGCCGTTGCGGATCTGCTTAGGACAATTCATCGGGCAGGTCATACCCGTGTAGTGCAAGACGCACTGCCCACATGTCTGGCAATCAAAGAGCAGGTGTTTGATGATCTCCTCAGGAAGCTTCACAACCCGTGACGACCGCTCGACGCCGAACCGTTCAAACAATCGCTTCATCAGGATCAGAGCTCTCTCCGTCAACTGCCAGCTCCAGACCAGCGGAGCGGGGTGATCTTGGAGATACGTTCGCAGGGACATGACTGGCAACCTTCTTAGCCGTATTGCGACACATGCGTACCAGACTGGCTGTGTGAAGCCGCATAGGCCAGCTAGCGCACTTGACCAGTTTACAGGAAAAGTCCAGTTTCGTCAACATTGCAGAACATGAAAACGGGGACTGCCCGGCGTCTCGCCATGCAAATCCCCATTCTGCTTTCGCGACCAACGCGGCGCGAGCGACTGTCCTAAGCCAGTGTGCGCTCCAGATTCGCCAGCTTGTCCAGAACCGGCTTGGTGCTGACCATGTGCTTGCCCAGGGCCAGGTGCTTCGGCTCCAAGCCGAAGGCGAGACCCATGAACTGAGAGATGAAGAGCACCGGTATCTCGAAGTCCAGACCAATCTGCGCCTGACGAGCGTCCAGGTTCACGTGGCACATGGGGCAGCCTGTGGTAATCGCGTCGACGCCCAATTCCTTGGCTGCGAGCATGAGCTTGCGGGTCAGCGCCAGAGCCAGTTCGGTGCGGGTCAGGGATAGGCTACCGCCGCAGCAATCTGTCTTATAGCCCCAATCTACAGGCTCTGCGCCCAGTGCCAGCATGATCTGATCCATCTGCTGTGGGTTCTCAACGTGGTCAGCGCCGGTGATCTTTGGCGGCCGGGTAACGAGACAAGCGTAGTAGCTGACCACCCGTAGACCATGCAGCGGCTTCCTGACCCGGGCAGCGATTGCATCTATGCCCACCTTGTCATTGAACAGATCGAAGAGAGAGAGCACGTGTACCTTACCCTGGTACGCGTAGCGGATGCGCTTGGTTACCTCAGTCTTGAGCGCGTCGTCACGCTCTAGCTCGTAGAGAGCCGATTTGAAGCGGAAGAAACAGGACGCGCAGGGCACAGCTACCTCAGCGAAGCCGCTCTTCTCGACCAACGCCAGATTCTGCATTGGCAAGGCAGCGGCAGTCACGTGGCCAGCGCCGTGGGCAGCGCTGGAGCCACAGCAGGTCCAG